>NZ_KV792237.1:0-234382 GCF_001808125.1 Staphylococcus sp. HMSC14D10
CAATATCTCCAACTTCTTCAACATATGAATGTGGCAGTCTCCAAGAGGCAGGATGTAGACCTGTACTATAAGCTAAAACAGATAAATGCATGTGTTTCATTGTCATTAACTCCTTTGTTATAAGTCAAAACTGTCATTTTAATTTGCATATATCGTATATGGATTGTTGAAATTTTACAATATCTGCTAACTATTTTATATCTTAAAATAATTATATACAATATCATCTAATTGTTTAGCAATATGAATAAAATCTTGATTTAACTCCAATGTTTTGACACTAATCGTATTACCACTCATCAGAAACGTATTATCAGGTACAAGTTGTTCATCCGTTTTCGCATACAGTAACATCCCCGCAACATTTATCTGTTTCGATTTTAATTGAAATGTTTCATTTTTTACATACGCAAATATTTGATATAAATTTCCAGAATGAATCGTTCTTGTATGCTTATAACAAATAAACGAACGACAAATTCCAATGTAATAGTATAGAATTTGTCGTTCTTTCGTTTCAGTTAAGGAAAATAATGTTGTTTATTTAATATTTTTTAAGACTTATAACAAAAAGACGTTAATTAAAAACCGCAACATTAACCGATACGCAGAAGCGTATCGTAAGTGAGGCGGGTTTTATTTATGAAAGTAAAATAAAATTTGAATTCCATCTTAAATGTATTATATGTTCATTGTTGGGTAATATGTAGATGTTTAAGAAGTTGATTTATATAATGTTTATCAATTTATGATAAAGAGGGTTATCGTGATGAAGAGTTTGATAAAAAGGATAAAGGGACATGGATAGTTGAATCTATCATGACAATTGAACCAAAAGGTAAGTACAAGGAAACTAGAGGTATGTTTCTATATATTAATCGCAATACTAGAACAACTAAAGGTTATTATTACGTGAGGAAAACAACAGATGACAGTAAAGGTAGACTAAAAGATGATGAAAAGAGATATCCTGTAAAAATGGAACACAATCAAATTATTCCAACGAAGCCGATACCTAATGACAAACTAAAAAAAGAAATAGAAAACTTCAAATTTTTTGTACAATATGCCAACTTTAAAGATATTAATGATTATAAAAACGGGGATATTTCATACAATCCTAATATTCCTAGTTATTCTGCGAAATATCAACTGAATAATAATGACTATAACGTGAAACAATTAAGAAAAAGATATGATATTCCAACCAATCAAACCCCTAAGTTATTGTTAAAAGGGGATGGCGACTTAAAAGAATCATCCGTAGGTTCTAAAAATTTAGAATTTACTTTTGCAGAAAATAAAGAAGAGGATATATTTTTTACAGATGCAGTACAATTCACTCCTAGCGAGGATGATGAATCATGAGTCAAACAGATTATCAAATAACACCTGATAATATAAAAGGTAATTCTAAAGAAACCAGCTCAATATCCAAAATCAGTTATGAAATAGAAAATGCGAATAATAAAAGTTTGAAAAAATGGCAAAGGTTATTCGATGGATGGTTTTATGATTACACCTGGAAGTGACTGAAAATAATCAGTAGTCCTAAGATAATTTTTTATATGGAAATTCATAAAGCATCCTTCATCACAAAATGAAGGGTGCTTTGTTTATTTATAAGTGTTATATTTAGAAATGACTTACTGCTCATTATCTATAAAGATTTGTACATTGAAAATATTGATTGTTTTAACAATAGGAGGTCATGTTGTTATTATGAGTCAGTTTAAGGACACATTATATAAACTATTTGAGCCAATGATGAAAATAGAGTTCTATCAAACTCTTTTGGTTAATCTTTTAATTATACTTGCTTATATCTTGATGGGTATAATTGTAATTGCGATATCAAGAAAGTTAGTTACTAAATTTTTCAACGTTAATGAAAAGAAAAAGAACCGTCATAAAATTAAGAGAAGTGAAACACTATCCACATTGATTCAAAATTTAATAAGTTATGTCGTATGGTTTATTGTCCTTACGTCAATACTTTCACGTTTCGGTATTAGTGTATCAGCAATTTTAGCAGGAGCTGGAGTTGTTGGTGTTGCCGTTGGTTTCGGAGCACAAACAATTGTAAAAGACATTATTACTGGTTTCTTTATTATATTTGAAGGACAGTTTGATGTGAGTGATTATGTTCAAATTAATGCATCTGGGGTAACAATTGCTGAAGGTACAGTTAAAACGATTGGTTTAAGATCAACACGTATACAATCAGATACTGGAGAAATTTATACATTACCTAATGGTATGATTAGTGAAATAGTCAATTATTCTGCTACAGATGTTTCACCTATTGTGATGATACCGATTTCTCCAAATGAGAATTATAAAGTAATAGAAGAGAAATTATTAAGATTTTTACCTACATTAAAGAATAAATATGACATATTTGTATCCGCACCAGAATTACTTGGTTTAGATAGTGTTGATGGCAATGAAATGGTGATTAAACTTTTAGCACATGTTAAGCCCGGAATGCATTTTCCAGGACAACGTTTGCTTCGTAAAGAGGTCATACAATACTTTAGTGAAGAAGGCATTCATATTCCTAAACCAACACTTGTAAAACTTGATAAAGAATTGAATAAAAAAGAATAGTCTGCAGTTTCATTTTTAATGTGAAAATTCATAAAGCATCCCTCATCGCAAAGTGAAGGATGCTTTATTTTTATTATGATAAGTCATGAGTGATAGTGATTTGAAAAACATTGTTGAGTAAAGTTGTTATAAAGTCATCATGTATGAAATTTCATAGACAGTATCTTGTATTGATACATTGTATACACACTATTCATTCTGGCTTTAGTTATATTTAAACAAGAGGAATGAAGATGACAAAACTCTTTACTGTTAAAACAATATTTGCTTTTATAGTTTTGTATAGATGTGCATATAATTTTAACTTTGCAACAGAACCTACGATTAATATAAGACCACAGAAAAAAGGAACAACACTCGTTATGTATGCCAAAGATAAAGCGAATAATAAGAGTGCTTCTTTAAAGTTAAAAGTAAAATAAATCAAAAATGAAACAACGATGCATTGTGAACTTCACGAAATCATATTACGATTGTAGTAACAAAACTTTCAAAAGGGGCGTTATGTTTGGAAGAAATTAACTTGTTAGAAGATAAAAAATTAGCGAATAAACTAGCTATATATTCATATATTAGCTTTGTCGTTTTCGGTATCATTTTTTATATTATTATGAAGTTTTCGGATACACCTAAATTTTTTGATTCTTTGTTAGTTAACGCATTATTCGTGATTATTCTTATTGTACTTATGTTTGTTGTTCATGAGTGTATTCACGGGGTATTTTTCAAACTATTTTCACCTAAGAATAAAGTCTACTTTGGGGCAGCTAACGGTATGATTTATTGTGCGATACCAGGCGGGACGTTTACACCGCTCACATTTTTAATTAGTAGTATTGCACCATTTGTCATTATCACAATGCTATTTATAGTGACGTTATTTTTAGGGTGGTTTCCACGGGGGCTCTTTTTCTTCTTTGCCACATTTCATGCAGGATGTTGCGCTGGTGATTTCTATTGGGTTTGGAAAATGATTAAAGCTCCGAAAGACGCAACCATTGAAACAACGGATAAAGGCATTATCATTCACTAGCGCTTACTTTACTTTTGTTTAGTAAAAGCTTATATGACAATCCAACACGATCTCGTGTTGGATTTTTTTAGTGTTATAATACTAACTCGATATCATCTAAGTGTTTTCCAATAGCTACCAAATACAAAGGAACGTCTGATTTAAATTGAACGGGTGTTAATTCGATTTCTCCTTCAGCGTATTGAACTAAATGTATCAATTTACTATCTGTAAAACGAACAAATCCTTTCACACGATATACTTGTTGTGGGAGTCGGGTTAACCTTTCAATGAAATCTACTTTTGTTTGTGAGCGAGGCGTATCTATCAACTGATGATTGATGGCGTGATGGAGTGTACCTCTTTGTTTAACATCTAAATGTTTCACGTTTAACAATGTATTTAAAGATAATTCTCCCCATTGTCCTACTTGTATGTTTGCGTCTTCATTAATGACCTCTAGATGTCTTAATAAGCAAGCGACTTGATTAAAATCAGCAATATCAATTTTATTTACAAATAGCGTAGAGCAATGACTTAATTGTTCATAGAATAACGCTTGAATATCTCTAGGGTATGTTTCTATCTTCTCGTACAACTTTGCATCAATGATGCCGAGCATACTTCTAATAGTGGTAATTGGAGCTAGTACAGGGGTTAGACAGGCGTCAACAACGGCCAATGGTTCAGCGATACCACTACATTCTATAAACACAAGATCTGGTTGATGTTCTAAATATATTTCATGCAATTGTTGTGAAACGTTTGATTTCATAGCACAGCAAATGCAGCCTTCTACAATCTCACTGATAGGAATAATTGGATGAATGAGTTGACTATCGACACTCATTTTTCCAAATTCATTAATAATTAATGCAGTTTTTATATCATGATTCAATGCGTCTTTAATTAGGTGGTTCAATGTCGTTGTCTTACCGCTGCCTAAGAAACCTCCAACAATAATGATTTCCATAATAAACTCCTAACTTTGAATGAGATACCAACGTTACGATTTTACAGTGTTATTGAGGTAGGGAAATAAATCAATAATCAAATCGTAATTATTACTATTTAAAAAGTATACCTAAATCGATACATATTTTCAAAAAATGAATAATTAAGGGGGATTAAATGCATTTCTGATGTCTAACATTAATAATTTTAAAAATTAGCATTGACAATTAGACGGATTAATGTAAATAATAAAACGTAATGATTTTGATTTAGGAGATGTGTACATGTTTAAGAGAAGTATTATTTTATTATTTGTAGCTGTTTTAACATTATCACTTGCAGCATGTGGCAAAGGTGATAGTGATAAATCATCTGGTCATAAAGGTAAGTTAGAGGTTAAGACGACAGTTTACCCACTTAAATCATTTGCGCAACAAATCGGTGGTAAATATGTTGATGTTGAATCAGTTTATCCAAACGGAGTAGACCCACATACATATGACCCAAGTCAGAAACAAATGGTTGATATTGGCAAATCAGATTTATTCGTATACACAGGTGATAATTTAGATCCCGTAGCTAAGAAAATTGCAAAAGCAATTAATGATAAAGATAAAACATTATCTTTAGAATCAACATTAGATAAAAATAGTGACTTATTAAAAGGTGAAGAAGACGAACATGAGCATGAACATGGTGAAGAACATGAACACGGCGAAGAGCATGAGCATCATCATCATGGCAAGTATGATCCTCATATCTGGTTAGATCCTGTGATTAGTCAAAAATTTGCTAAAGAAATTAAAGATGAATTAGTTAAGAAAGATAGTAAACATAAAGATTACTATGAAGATAACTATAATAAATTAGTTAAAGACTTAAAAGGCATCGATAAAGATATGAAAGAAGCAGTTAAAGGTAATGAAGGTAAAACAGTTTATATTTCACATGACTCTATTGGTTATTTAGCTGATAGATATAACTTCAAACAAGAAGGTATTGAAAATATGAATGCTGAAGAACCTAGCCAAAAAGATTTAACGAATATTGTTAAACAAATTAAAGAAGATAAAGTGAAATATATCTTAGCTGAAGAAAATGTATCTAACAAAGTTGCCGACACAGTTAGAAGAGAGACTGACGCAAAAACAATTAAATTCTACAATATGGGCTCACATACGAAACAACAAGATGACGACAAAAATACGTACCAATCATTTATGAAAGAGAACGTTAAAGCGATTGAAAAAGCCCTTAAGAATGAATAATACGATATAAGATAAAAAATATTAATGCTTCATATCAAGGCCTCGTGATGATAGTCATGAGGTCTTTATTTATTAGAAGAAGAGGTAAGTCTTACCTCCCTATAGAAGGAAGATAGAATTAGGCAGGGATTAATGTTACGGTGATAATGAAATGTAGCATTAGAGGAGTTCATTAGAAATGTCTTTAGGTACGTTGGTTCATGTTATGTTTTATAAGCTATTCTTTATAATAGTCGGAATGGCAATTGTATTTGGCGTTTATCTGCAAAAGAGAAAACAAAAAATAGTAAGTCTAAATAATCATAAATATTTATTAAAATAGGCAGCTAGCAGATTAAATTCTACTAGCTGTCTTTTGTATATTTATGAACGTGTGAATAAATTGTTATAAATCAAAGTGATGACAATTCTATATTATATAATTTTAATATTTATTAAAAATCAAAAAACTATAAAAATGAATATTGCGGGGTACATTAATTAAGGTATATAATAAATTAAAGCTAAAATTTATTAATTTGAAACATGATGAAAGTAGGATGAGTATAGTGAACAAAGGGGTAGCATTAAAGAGATATTCACTTATATTAGTAGTCTTTCTGATAACGATGTGTTTATCTTATCTTTTTCAATTTAATGAAGCGCATGCTTCTACTAAAAGTGATCATTTAGGTGTACAACAAACATCTCAACAACAGGTCATTAGACAACAAAATAACTCAATACATGTATCTAAAGATAAAGTTGTAGCAACGCAGCCTAAGGTACAAACGCCGTCTAAGGTAACAAATCGCAATCAAGCTTTGTTACAAAAGACAATGGCACCTTCTAAACGAGAACATGTTACTTCAACACATGTGACACTAAAAAATACTAAAGTACAATCTAAAGTACAACCTTCATCGCAAAACTTTTCAAAACAAAAGCAAAGACAGAAGCAACCAACTAAGGTTAACAAAAAAGTTGTCTCAACAAATAAAAAACCACAAAAAGTATCAAAAGTAACGCGCGCACAATCTGCGAAGCCACAGTTATTAGCACAAACTACTAAAGTAAAAAGCGAATCAACACCGTCAAAAACATCAACACGTAAACCAACTACGAAAATGGCAGTTGTAACTAAGACTAAAACTGCGAAACCAAGTGCGCAAACAACAGTTAAAGCGTCTACAAAAGCATCATCAACTACGAAAAAGAACTATTACAATAAAGCACCTAAGCGTTGGCCATCTAATGTGCCTGGTGGAGATAATGTACGTGATTTCGGTCAAACGACGAAAGAATCAGGTATTGGTGACGCTTTAAAAATTATGAAGAAATCAGGAAACAAAGGTGTAACCATTGAACATGCTAAGGCGAAAGATGCCAATATCGCAACAGTTTATAATTGGAATCCAAAAGCAAAACAATTAACATATGGCACTGGTACAGTAATTGGAAAGCATACGATTCTAACTGCGAATCATGTTGTTAATGATCAAAACGCGCATAAGCCTTTAACACCGTCACAACCACAAAATATGCGTATCAACATATTACAAGAGGGATCTAAAATTGTGCGTACCCTTGAAGTCTTTAGTGTTCAAATGCTGCAATATGGTGATGTTTCTCTAGTGTATACGTATGAAGATATTTCAAAGTATATGAAGATAAGAAAGATTGCATCAGAAAGTTCGATTAAAGCTATGAAGGCAAACACACCTATTCACATGTACCACTATGGTAAGCCGACTGGTAAATATAAAAATGATCCTGCCGGCACAATGTATCATTCAAAAGGGAAATATACGATGCCTGCACGTAATGTGAACCCGATTGGTTATTATCAAATGATGGCAGAACCAGGTTCTTCTGGTGGGGCAGTCTTAAATAGTAAAAATGAAGTGATTGGTGTCCATGCTTTCCGATTAAACTCAGGAGATTATAAAAAATATAATTTAAATACGATGGCTGAAATCAGAGGTAAATTACGTAAAGAAATTATTGATAATATTGTTTAGTGATTCATTAATTTAATAAATTTAAAAAAGTGAGCGGGGTGACATAACTAGGGTAATGTCATTGTCTTGCTCACTTTTTGTGTAATTGAAACTATTTTTGTGTGTAAAACGCATCGAATACGTTGTTTAAATCCTTGTTTGCAACATCTAAGATTTCGTCTTCAGGTAAGACTGACGTACCTTGGGCACGAGCGATGTAAAACTCATCAAATCCCATGATTTCTTTAAACATTTCTTTTAAATAGTAATATGAGAATTCAAGTGGCGTATAACGGTCGTCATTTGTATAGACACCACCACTTGCTTGTGATAATAGTGTTTTATAATCATCTGTCATTAAGCCAACAGAACCATCTTCAGTATATTTAAATGTTTCTCTAGCAATCATAATGTTGTCGATGTAGTCTTTTAATCTCGATGTGATATTGAAATTGTGAAGTGGTGTTAGAATGACAATGCGATGGTTAGCTTTAAATTGATTTAATAAGAATGCCGACATATAAGCGATTTTTGTTTCATCATCTGATAAGGACTCGCCTAAACTTTGCTTATTCCAGACATTTAATAATTGATTACCTTCGATACGAGGTACATCAATATCATATAAATTCAATTATTCAATTTCCCCGTTTGGAAATGTAGTTTTATATTTATCTAGAAATAAATTTTTTACTTTGACAGTATACGTTGATTCATTATTAAAATCTGGGTGGGTATTAATAAGTAACGTCTTCATGATATAGCAACCCCTTTAAGTGTAGTAGGGTTATTATATATTTTTAGTATCCAAATAACTATAATTTCAATCTAAAATGGCTCAATATATTTGATAACGGGGTATCCATAGAATAAAGGGGAGATGTCGAATAGCAACAGACAAAAGTTTTCACGAAATATTTTTAAATAAAATTAATTCAAGCAAAATTAAAACGAGAAGTATGATGGGGGAGTATCTCGTATATTATGAAGGTGGTTTGTATGATAATAGATTGTTAGTTAAAGCCTCAAATTCTTCCCTCGAAAAGCTAGAAGGATATGAATTAGTATCGCCGTATCCGAATGCGAAAGAGATGATATTTATACCTAATATCAATGATATTGAAGACATCGAGACTTTGTTTTCAGACATAAAGAATGATTTACGATAATCATTTGCGAATAGGGGAAAAACTATCATAGTTGTCGTCGCAGTCGGTATTAAACAACGTGAACGTTATAGGGAAGGTAGACTACGGTCACTAACAGGTTAGTCTTACCCCTGAACCACAAATAAAGACACTAACTAAATAGACGTAGCATTAGACATCTTTAACCAACTAAGGTATGAATGTCCGTGCTACGTCTCGTTTTCTTTATATAAATTACTTTTCAGCCAAGTACTTAACTGCAACGTCTTTGTAGATATCGATGTATTTAAGATACATCTCCTTTTCTATATATTCATCCACTTGATGGGCCATAATCGTAATACCAGGACCAACAATAGCAAGATCTACATTATTAGGATTATCACCTAACAGACTTGAAGCATCGGTAGTACCAATGAATGCTGCGACAAAGACGTCTTCTTCATTCACGTAATGGGGTGCAACTTCAGTAATTACTTGAATTAAAGTGCTGTTTTTATCACTTGTGACAGGACGATGATCACTTACGACTTCAAACGACAATGCTTCAGGATTAACCTCATCAACTATCTGTTGGAATAGTGACTTAACAAAGTCATTATTATACTCAGGGACAGGTCTTACATTATATTCAATAGAGGCTTCCTCAGGTACAGAGTTGAATTGTTTGCCACCTTTAATAATAGAACCCATCAATGTAAATCCTGATGCGAAGTTTTCTTCTTCTTCGCTTAAAGTGCCCTTCATAAATTTATTTACCATTGGTGAAACATCTAGCTCATGTTGAAGGTCATGCTGTTTGATATTATCATATTTTGAATTTAATTGATTTATAAACTGGACTAACGTGTCTACTGCATTCTTCCCTAAAAATGGCATTGAACTATGGGCAGCAACCCCAGTGGCAGTCACTTTACACGCCATTGAACCTTTATGTGCATAGAATACCCCGTTGTCTGTAGGTTCTCCGATGATTAAGCCATCAATGTCATCTAAATAACCATCTTTAACAAATCGTTTGGCACCTTCTTGTTCTTTTTCTTCTCCAGTTGTCGCAAGTAAGCGTATTGTTCCTTTAGGTAAATCTCCAGACATTTTTAATTCAATAAGTGCGATAACCATTCCCATCAAGGCACCCTTCATATCCGTCGTTCCACGTCCATATAATTTGCCATCATGTTCTGTGAGTTTAAATGGCGGATAAGTCCATTTATCGTGACGCCCGGCATCAACTACGTCCATATGACCACTCATCGCTAATATTGGCGAACCGCTCCCGATTTCAGCTACTAAGTTCGCTCTTGTCTCGCTCACTTTTAATATTTTAGAAGGTATATCGTATTGTGCTAATAAGTTTTGTATATAATGACAGACTTCGATTTCGTTTTCATTTTCTGACTGAATTTCAATAATATCTGCTAGTAACTTAATTTTATCTTCCTCTTGAAAAGTACGCATATGTATCCCAACCTTAAATATGATATTAGTATTATCTATACATAAAGTGTAATTTATAAACATTATAAAGAATATTCATCCTAATTTATTTTATGAAATTGCATGCAAAATGATATAGTACTCAAAAATAGGTTACATTAGTAATTGTTAATGTAATATAATATCGAGGTTGTGAACAGATAATGAATGTTACATATTTATTTTTTAAAGATTTAAATTAATGTGATTGAATTATTGATACAATACTTTAAAATCAAGATTAAAATTTATAAAAAAGAGAAAGCTTTTTGAGGTATAAGAATTATGGGCGAGAGAGAAATGATAACACCCAGAACATTTATATTTAATGTATTAAACGGTGTAGCTATAGCAATTGTAGTAGGTATGATTCCAAACGCAATATTAGGAGAGTTAAGTAAATATTTGAGTCAGTATAACGATATATTTACGAAAGTAGCCTTTGTAACGCAAGGGATTCAATATTCAATTCCAATTTTGACAGGTGTATTAATTGCAGGACAATTTAAATTAACGCAATTACAAACCGCCGTTACAGGTGCAGCTGCCTTTGTAGGATCTGGCGCATCTACTTTCACAGATAATAAGTGGGTCATTGTTGGTATAGGAGATTTAATTAATACGATGATTACTGCATCGATTGCAGTCGGTATCATCTTATTGATTAGTCATAAATTAGGTAGTTTAAATATGATTGTGTTACCAATCGTTGGTGGTGCTGTGGCGGGAATACTTGGATTATTAATCTTGCCATACACTAAATTGATTACGTTAGGTTTGGGCGATGTTATCAATGGGTTAACCATTACGCAACCTATTATAATGACTGTATTGATTGCAATGATATTTTCTATATTAATTGTTTCACCTATATCATCAATGGGGATAGGTTTGGCAATCGGCATTTCAGGCTTGGCAGCTGGTTCGGCAGCAGTTGGTGTAGCAGCGAGTGCGATTATGCTTGCAGTAGGTAGCTGGCGTGTAAATAAACCAGGCGTTCCGATTACTGTATTACTCGGAGCAGTAAAATTAATGATGCCGACGTTGATACGTCATCCAATGATGATGCTTCCAATTGTATGTACGGCAGGTGTATCAGGATTTGTTGGCGGCTTGCTCAATATTAAAGGTACGCCAGATTCAGCAGGTTTCGGGCTCATTGGTCTTGTTGGACCGATTAAATCGTTAAATTTATTAGATATGGGTACAACGAGTGGCTTATTGATTATCGCTATTGCGTACATCATTGTTCCATTAATTTCTGCACTATTTTTCCATTATTTATTTGTAAAAGTATTAAAAATCTATGATCCAAATATCTTTAAATATCAGGTTTAAAATTATAAATGTCTAGTTGAAGTGTGTGAATGTAGCTTTGGCTAGATATTTTTGTTTTTTTAAAGTTATAAATTGTCAAAAAGGTAATTAATATAGTTAATTTAATATTCTGATGCACATTTGACTAACAATTAAGATAGATATATGATTATAAAAAATTAATACACGATTGAAGGACAAGAGCTATGTTGACGATTCACAGAGAGGGAATAAACACTGAGATACTCCTAATCTAAGAATATAGTTTACTACCTTTTCATAGATTACATGGAAACATGTAACGTTTCATGCGCGTTAATGAATGGCTAAAGTGTCATCTCTTAGTTGAGATGGAATGTTGGGTGGAACCACGGGTGTTACAAACTCGTCCCTCTTGTAGGGACGGTTTTTTTATTTATATGAATGTTTAAGGAGAGATGTATCATGTCTAATCAACAATGCGGCGAATGAATATGAAGTGACGTATAAATATAGCGACGATAAAATTTATGTTCCACATGAGGAATTTGAAAAGTTAAATAAAGATATCAATATTAATTTTAATGTGAATTATGGTGAGTCAGGACGCTCATTGGTGTATGCTTCATATTCAAGTTTCAATGATGTATTTAAAATGAAACGCCAAAATTTCAAAGTTGAATTTGTGCATAAAAAGAATGAAAATAAAACACAGCAAGTAACAAACCGTAAAAGTGAATATTTCACGAGAATAATGAATCCAATGATGACACTGAAAAAAATTAAAATATATAAAGATGTATCATTTAAAGAAGAAGTTGGTAGTCTAGAAGCGGGTACTAGAGTTGAAGCGTCAGATATTCAATATACAACAAAAGGCACACCTCGTCTGGTATTAGATGATGGTAGTATAATCACAGCGAATAAAGATTTTATTACCTTAATCAACACATCAGGATTAAACAAGTATATTACTGAGGTGCCTAAGAAAGTTAAAGTTATAAAAGTGTGTAAACTCTATGATTCACGTGATTTTAAAGACAATACAGTACGTAAACTTAAAAAAGGTGATGTATTACCTATCAGAGACATCATTTATACGACTAACTCAACACCACGCTTAGTAACACAAGAAGGTTTATTCCTAACAGCAAACAAAGATTTTATTAAAGTAATTAAATAATAATGAACCTAAGGGCAATAGCACTTAGGTAAGTAATTCTAAAATGGATTATGAAACTTAGTTGAGTGACGCCTGAGGGAACAGGATGAGTGTCGAGACCTCGGCTCGACCCAGCCTCCTAGGCAAGCATCTCAACTAAAGTGGAATGAAAATCCATTTTAGAATTGCTATAGAGACGGCACCCCAGGAACGCGAAGCAACTTAAGTGAGTGGATTATCTATCTAAGATCGCCTTTAGAGAACTACTTTAGAACTATTGAAACTAAAGAAGCCAGTAAATGAAGTTGTTAAAACTCATTTACTGGCAATTTTAATAGGAGGATGATTTCCATGGACTTACTACATGAATGACTACATTCTATTCCATGCTGCCATGGATTGTTTTAATATTATGCTTCATCATTTTATAATATGAATCTCCTTTCGATCCTTTTTCTCCAATTGAATCTGTAAATACTTCTCCGTAAATACTTTTACCTGTTTCCTCAGATAAGCTATTCATAGATTTTTTATCAACACTTGTTTCAACTAATAAATGTTTAATGTGATTATCTTTAACAAATTGGATTGCTTGTTTCATTTGTGATGGTGTACCTTGTTTTTCAGTATTAATCTCCCAAATATAACCTGGTTTAATATCAAAGGCTTTTGAGAAGTATTTGAAAGCACCCTCACTTGTAATCATGGCACGCTCTTGTTTCGGAATATCATTGAATTTATCTTTACTGTCTTTATTTAACTTTTCAAGTTGAGCAAGATAAGCATCACCTTGTTTATGATAATCAGCTTTATGTGATGAATTTGCTTTTACGAGTTGTTCTTGAATATTCTTAACGTATTGAATACCATTATCCAGACTTAACCACGCATGTGGATCAATCTTATCTTTATTACCAGTTTCTCCGTTTAAATAAATTGGTTTAACTCCTTTAGACACCGCGAAGACTGACTTGTCATTAGTAGATTTACCCGCCTGTTCTAAAGCTTTCTCAAACCAACCGTTACCAGATTCTAAATTGAAACCATTGTAGAAGATAACATCCGCATCAGTAAGTTGTTTAATATCTTTCGGTTTAACTTCATATTCATGCGGGTCTTGTCCGACAGGTACAATGCTATGAACGTCAACCTTGTCTCCACCAACCTGTTTGACCATGTCATAAATAATAGAATTAGTTGTTACGACCTTTAATTTGTCATGACCTTTAGAGTGTTGCTCACTTGAATTTGAACCACAAGCTGCGAGTACTAAGATTAATGCAATTAGTAATGGAATAAATTTTTTCATGTTGTTTGTACACCTCTATACTTTGTTTTTATTTTTGAAAAGAGAAGAGTCAAGATATAAATACTAAATGTTGCAATAACAATCGTTGCACCACTCGGTAGATTGTAAATAAAGCTAAAGTATAATCCTATGATAGAACTTACTATGCCTATTAAACTTGCTACGATCATCATTGAATATAGATTCTTTGTGATTAAAAAGGCAGTCGACGCCGGTGTAACAAGTAATGCAACGACTAAGATAATGCCGACAGTTTGAATACTCGCGACGGTTACTAAGGCGAGTAACAACATTACAAAATAATGAATCATTGTTGTATTCAATCCGCTCACACGACTGAATGTCGCATCAAAAGTTGAAATCATTAATGGACGATAAAGTATGACAATGAGTAGTATCACAATGACGCCAATAATGATGGTTGTCCAAAATGTTTGTCGGGTAATAGCGAGTAAATTTCCGAATAAAATATGATGCAAATCCGTCGTACTATTAATAAGACTAATAATGATGACACCCGTTGCGAGAAACGCAGTGAAACTAATACCAATAGCTGCATCAGGTTTTGTTTTACTATTATTTGAAATATAGCCAATTAATAAACTTGCGATCATGCCAGTGACTAATGCGCCGATGAACATTGGAATATTGAATAAGAATGACAACGCCACACCAGGTAAAACAGCATGACTCATCGCATCTCCCATCAACGACAATCCACGGAGGATAATCAAACTTCCTACAGTTCCACACACAATACCTACGACAATAGATGTAATTAAAGCGCGATTTAAGAATTGATAATCGAATAAATGTTGAATGAAATCAGTCATTAGATATGTCGCTCCCTTCTTTAAGAGTAGAAGTCACATTAAATAGAAATGTCCGGTTTAAATATTGTGACTGCATCGCTTTATGGCTATGACCGAAAAATCTAACTGTACGATTAAGTAAAAGAATTCGATCAAAATATTGTTCAGCTTTCGACAAATCATGATGCACAATGAGAATAAGTTTGCCCTGATTTTTTAAATGTTGAAGCTTTTCCATAATGAGTTTTTCACTATTAAAGTCGATGCCAACAAATGGTTCGTCCAATAGATAGATGGTACTATCAGACATTAAAGCTCTTGCCACAAGTACACGTTGCAGTTGCCCACCACTAAGCTCAGAAATTTGTTTATATTGTAATGATTCCAAGTCTAAGTCTCTTAATAATTTATGAAACTTCATTTTTGACGCGTGATCGACGCGTCTGAACCAGCCGATGGTTTGGTAACAACCAGACAAGATGACTTTTTCAACATTGATTGGAAAGTCCAAATCTAATTGTGCTTTTTGAGGAATATATGTAATATATTGCAATTGTTTATGTATGGATTTGCCATATAAATTCATCTCACCACTCGCGTTAAACGATCCAATTAAACTTTTTAATAAAGAGGATTTACCAGCACCGTTGGGCCCCATAATGCCAATAATTTCTCCAGAAATTGGAATCTTTAAAGTAATATCTTTAAGCACATGTTTATGATTTAAATGCAAATTCATGTTTCTAATGTCTATCAATCAATTACCTCCTAAATAAAAGTTTAGGTTAACCTAATTTATTTTATAATAAACACCGAAAATAGTGTGTGTCAAGTCAAGATAGTCAATAAAAATGTGGTAATAGTATAAATTTGTTTCCGAAACTAAGGTCTAAAGTGGGCGTTAATTATTGATATTGCTGTATTTAATGAAACGTGGCTCGATTGACAATTAAATAATTAAATGTAAAATATAAAACGTAATTATTACGATTTATAAAAAGAAAGGTATGATTTTATGGGCAAGATACCTGTAACGGTATTGAGTGGTTACCTTGGATCAGGTAAAACAACATTACTTAACCACATTTTAAATAATCGGGAGGGTCGTCGAATTGCTGTTATTGTTAATGATATGAGCGAGGTCAATATTGATAAAGACTTAGTTGCAGATGGGGTGGATTATCAAGAACGGATGAAAAACTAGTAGAACTGTCAAATGGTTGTATTTGCTGTACGTTAAGGGACGATTTATTACAAGAAGTTGAGCGCTTAGTAGAAAAGGGGAATATTGATTATATCGTGATTGAATCTACAGGTATATCTGAACCGGTACCTGTGGCTCAAACATTCTCTTATATTGACGAAGCATTAGGTATCGATTTAACGTCAATCTGTAAACTCGATACGATGGTAACTGTTGTGGATGCTAATCGATTTATTAATGACATTAATTCCGAGGATTTACTTGTGGATCGTGATCAAGGTGCAGATCAAACAGATGAACGCTCAATTGCGGATTTACTTATTGATCAAGTGGAATTCTGTGATGTTTTAGTGCTAAATAAGACAGATTTAGTAACCGAAGCAGAATTAACTAAATTAGAAAATATTTTAAGAAAGTTACAACCAGATGCACATCTAATTAAAACAACAAATGCCGAAGTTGATATTAACGAAGTATTAGATACAGGTTGCTTTGACTTTGAACAAGCAAGTAACTCTGCAGGATGGATAAAAGAATTAACTGAAGGTGGTCACGCGGAACATACACCTGAAACAGAAGAGTATGGGATTGGTTCTTTCGTTTATTCAAGACGATTACCGTTTCACGCGAAACGTTTCAACGATTGGTTAGAACAAATGCCTAATAATATTG
Source organism: Staphylococcus sp. HMSC14D10 (assembly GCF_001808125.1). Classification (NCBI taxonomy): domain Bacteria; kingdom Bacillati; phylum Bacillota; class Bacilli; order Caryophanales; family Staphylococcaceae; genus Staphylococcus; species Staphylococcus sp. HMSC14D10. The sequence continues at coordinate 16,903 of NZ_KV792237.1, forward strand.
TTCGTGCAAAAGGTATCGTCTGGTTGGCACAATATAATCAAGTTGCATGTCTACTATCACAAGCAGGTTCATCTTGTAATATTAGTCCGGTAACCTATTGGGTGGCTACAATGTCCAAAGAACAACGAGAACAAATTTTAAATCAGCGACCTGATGTTGCGCAAAGTTGGGACATAGAATATGGTGACAGAAACACTCAATTTGTGATTATAGGTACTGAATTAGATCAAGAAAAAATTGTGAAAGAATTAGACCAGTGCTTAGTCAATGGTGATGAAATTGATAGCGACTGGAATCAATTAGAAGATCCATATCATTGGCAGATTCGAAAAGCTTAAACTCACGACATAGTAAAGCAATAATATTTTAAAAGTAACACTTAAGATGGCTTTAACACCTTGCACATTGCGTTAAAGTAAGTTAACGCTCTGTGGCGAGGTGTCTTTTTTATGAAAGAACATCTCAAATGATTGATGATTTAAATTTATTGAATATTTTGAACAAATCGACACTAAATTTATGTATAATAGCTAGTAAACATATAATAGGAGAGATATGACACATGATGAAACAAAAACTTTCAATCAAAGAAAATATATTTATTGGTTCGATGTTGTTTGGCTTATTCTTTGGTGCAGGAAATTTAATCTTTCCTATTCATCTTGGACAAACAGCAGGTTCAAATGTTTGGCTTGCGAATTTAGGTTTCCTAATTACAGCCATTGGACTACCTTTTCTAGGTATAGTAGCGATTGGTATCTCCAAAACAAATGGCGTCTTCGATATTTCATCTCGTGTGAGTAAAGGTTATGCGTACGCATTTACGATTGCTTTATATTTGGTAATTGGACCATTCTTTGCTTTACCAAGGCTTGCAACAACATCGTATGAAATTGCATTTTCACCATTTATTTCGGCAGGTACTGGAAAAATTGTATTACCGATATTTAGTATTTTATTCTTTCTTATAGCATGGTTTTTCTCAAGAAAGCCATCTAAAATTTTAGATTACATAGGTAAATTCTTAAATCCAGTATTTTTAGTATTACTAGGTATCGTAGTTGTCTTAGCATTTATTAAACCAATGGGCGGTATTAGTCATGCGCCAGTAAGTGCAAATTATAGTGATAGTGTCTTATTGAAAGGGTTTATAGACGGTTATAATACGCTAGATGCACTCGCATCACTCGCTTTCGGTATTATCATTGTGACAACAATTAAGAAACTAGGTATTACTAATCCAAATGGGATCGCTAAAGAAACTTTCAAGTCAGGTTTTATAAGTATCGTAGGAATGGGCATTATTTATACATTGCTCGCTTTAATGGGTACGATGAGTTTAGGTCATTTTAAAATGAGTGAAAATGGTGGTATCGCACTGGCTCAAATTGCGCAGCACTATCTTGGAGATTACGGTATTATCATTTTATCTCTAATCATTATTGTCGCTTGTTTGAAGACAGCAATTGGTTTAATTACTGCATTTTCAGAGACATTTACAGAACTATTCCCGAGAATGAATTACCTTTGGTTAGCAACAGGTGTAGCGTTACTCGCTTGTATCTTCGCTAATGTCGGGTTAACTAAAATTATTATGTATTCAACGCCGGTATTGATGTTTATCTATCCGTTAGCGATTACACTGATTTTATTAACGCTTGTCAGTCCATTATTTAATCATTCGACAATTGTTTATAAATTTACAACGTTCTTTACAATGTTTGCAGCGTTCTTTGATGGTGTAAACGCAAGCCCGGAATTTTTTGCAAAGACATCATTTGCACAAGCGTTAATAAGTTTCGCTGAACGTTATTTACCATTCTTCACAATTGGAATGGGTTGGATTGTTCCGGCAATCATAGGATTTGTAGTAGGACTTATCGTTTATTTAATTCGTTCTCGTAGACAAACTCAAACAAAATAAATATTAAATAATAACATGTAAGCCTGGGACATAAATCAATGTCTCAGGCTAAAAATATATATTGGCAGTCGTTGACTGAATTAAAACGATCTTGTAACAAGCATCTTTTTAATTCTAGTCAACCTTACCGTAGGAGGGCGAAGGAATAAATTTTTGGAAAAATATTATTTCTGTCCCGCTCCTATAGCTTATTTTTGCATTCAATCATAACTTTTAAAATTCTTATTGTGTAATTGTACATAGTGTAGTACTATTTAAAACGTAATTATTACGATTTAAAATGAGCGAGGAGAATTAGATGACTAAGAGTTATGATGTTTGGTGGCAAAAAGGCCAAGAATCAGATGATGATATGGCGCGTGACCATCAAGAAGCTTGGGAGAGAACTATAGAAATGCTTGATACATCGGATATCAAAGGGAAGACAATCTTAGATGTGGGATGTAATCAAGGCGGATTTTTAAGAAAATTATATGACACAACGCCATTTAAAGAAGGGGTCGGCATAGATTTAGCACGTTTATCTTTAGAAAAGGCAGAAATTTTAAAAGGTGAACGTCCACTTACATATTATTTAACCGATAAACCACAAGAGACAAATAGAACATTTGATACTGCTGTAAGTACATCTGTCCTGTACTTAATCGAAGACATTCCACAACATGCACAAGATTTAAAAGAAGTGTTGAAACCGGGAGGCGTTTACTATGCTTCATTCGCCGATTTAACCAATAATCCTAGTCGTCAATTTATGGATGACACGATTAATCAATACGGCGCAACACCTTCTCAGAACCATTCTTTAAAACACATCGTTGATAGCTTTGTTGATGCAGGGTTTGAAGTTGCAGTAATGAAAGAACCTGTGCCTGACGTGATTGATTTAACACATTATAGTGATTTTTATCTATCACCAAATGATTATCTACAAACATTTTATGAGGAATCATTTTTAATTAAAGCAAGCGTGAAAGAAGGTATCAGTAAATGAAAAAGCGTGTATTAATTACAATGGCAGCAAGCGCAACGCTCTTATTAGCAGGTTGTGGGAATGACCAAAAAGAAGATAAAAATATCACAGTATCGCTACCTACTGAAGCGAAAGCAGATAAACTTGACGCACAAGGTTATGACGCCGCAATGCCAGTCTATAGTGCAGTATATGATGCATTAGTTAAATATGATAAAGATAAAGGTGTGAAAGCTGGTTTAGCAGAAAAATGGCATGTTGACGACTCAGGAAAAGTCTATGAATTCCATTTGAAAAAGAACGTTAAATTCTCAGATGGCTCAGCTTTAGATGCTAAAGCAGTGAAATTCTCGATTGAGCGTGCGAAAGCGATGAACAAAGATACGACTGTAGAAACGTTAAAAAAATTGGATAAGGTTGTTGTTAAAAATGATCATGTTGTCCAAATTAGATTGAAGTCACCATCAAATCAAGTTTTGAATGAATTAACACAGGTGAGACCGTTGCGTATTATGAGTCCACATTCCGTTGAAAATGGTAAAGTAAATGGCAAATTTGAAAAAGCGATCGGAACAGGTGCCTTTGTCGTTGATAAAACTGGCAAAGAAAAAACGACAATGAAGCCAAATAAATATTTCAACCATAGCCATCCCGTAAACTACAATCTTGCGTTCCAAACGATTGAAGATGGAGATTCAAGAAACTCAGCAGTACAAAGTGGTTCTGTAGATATTTCTGGTGGTGCTTTAGGAATGCTGTCAGATCAACAAATTAAGCAAGACAAGAAAAATAAAAACTTAATTGTTGAAGATAAACCAAGTACAGTAAGTCATTTCATGGCATTTAACCCGGATAATGATGTATTAAAACAGCGTACAATCCGTGAAGCCATTAGTAAGAGCATCGATACAAAAGATATTGCGGGTAAATCTGTAAATGGTTTATTCCAGAAGAACGTAGAATTTGTAAATAAAGATAATCAACAGGCACATGACTATGATGTAAAAGATGCTGAGAAGTTACTTAAAGAAGCAGGTTATCACAAGAACAGTGACGGTATTTTTGAAAAAGACGGTAAATCATTAACATTTAATTTGGTTATTCAAACGGCAGAGTTCCCAAGTTGGAAAGATAAAGCGGAAAAAGTGCAACGTCAACTTAAAAAAGCTGGCATTAAGTTAAATGTGAAAGCGTTAGATTCACAATCATACTATGATACGTTATGGACGAAAAAAGATTATGACCTCATCTTCTATAGAACGTATTCAGATGCCTTAATGCCATATAATTTCATGAGTTCAGTATTTAAAAATAATGATGGCAAGTCAGGTGTATTAGCTAATGATAAAACATTGACTCAGCAACTAGATGACTTCCCAACAACTGTATCTAAAAAAGAACAACAGCGTTCATTTGATGAAATATTCAAACACTTTAAACAACAATATTATGGTGTGCCTATTGCTTATCCAAATGAAACCTTTGTCGTTAGTGATAAAGTGAAGCAATTCAAATTCTCTGGACTTACTGATGCTCCTATTGATTATAAAGCGTTGAAAGTTAATGAGTAACAATGCTTAAACGAACAATAAAATTAATACTTTACTTAATCGTGAGTTCGTTTATTATATTCGTTTTAGTCGAGAAGACATCAGGTAATCCAGCGATATTATACTTACAACGTCATGGTTATACGTCGATTACCCAGGAAAATATTGAAGCAGCACAACATAAACTTGGTTTGGGCCAGCATTTTTTATTAAGATATATCGATTGGATTGGACATGCACTTACTGGTAACTTGGGATACAGCTTTAGTACAAATGAGCCAGTAACAACTATGATTATGGAGGCCGTCATTCCAACATTAATATTAATCGTTGTTTCAAGTTGTATTATGTTGCCATTGGGTTATATGGTTGGTTATTTTATTGGGACGCGCCCACATACTCGATACGCGAATGGTATTCGTGGATTCGCTCAAGTGATGACTTCTATGCCGGAATATTGGTTAGCCATTTTGTTTATATATTATTTAGGAGTACGTTGGCAGTTGCTACCTTTTGTAGGTAGCGATTCTTGGCAACATTTCGTGCTACCCATCTTCACCATTGTTGTTATAGAAGGATGTCATATCTTATTGATGACATCGCACCTTATTGCGCAAACATTAGATAATGATGCGTATCAACTTGCTCAGTTAAGACATTACTCATTAAAGGCGCGTATCATTGTCCAGATTAAAGAGATATTTGCACCACTCATGACCATTTCAATTAACAGTGTGATTCATTTAATAGGAAAAGTAGTCATACTTGAAGTAATCTTCAGCATGTCTGGTATAGGGAAATTATTAATTAATGCTATCAATCAACGAGATTATCCACTTATTCAAGGTATTGTGGTCTTTATCATCGTCTTAATTATGTTCATTAATTATTTAGGCGACATTATCATTTTAAACAATGAACCTAGACTTCGACGACGACATACCAAACGCCAAGCCCATGAGAAAAGAGGTGTGTCGTGATGAAAAAATATCAAACTTACATCGCCATAAGTACAGTGTTAAGTGTGATGTTTGTGCTAATTGTATATTGCTTTATGCAAGACACACAAAACTTGGACCCACTTCAATCACCTAATAGCCAACATTGGTTAGGCACGGATCAATTAGGCAGAGATTTCTTTGTTAGACTGATTGTAGGTAGCCTAGTCACATTAAGCTTAACTAGCGTGGTAATTCTGTTAAGTGTTTGCATTGGACTGGTCTTTGGGTTAATTGCAGGTATAGAAAGAAAATGGTTAGACCAAATCATCATGTTTATTGCTGATATGCTATTGGCAATTCCTTCGTTTATTATTGCATTAGTCATCTTAAGCTTAGTAAGTAATTCAATGCTAGGTTTGATACTTGCCCTAACGATTGGATGGATAGGCCGTTATTTACGTTATTTCAGAAATTTAACACGAGATATTCAAAAACGTCCCTTTGTCAGTTATGCAAGGCTAAGTGGTAACTCAACATTTAGAACGACAGTGGTACACGTGATTCCGCATTTACTAAGTAATATATTTGCTTTGGTCACGGCTGACTTTGGCAAAATGATGCTAAGTATATCTGGACTTGCCTTTTTAGGTCTAGGTATTAAACCACCGACGCCCGAGTTAGGAACCATTCTCTTTGACGGGAAAAGTTATTTTAATGGTGCACCTTGGCTCTTCTTCTTCCCTGGTGTATTGTTAGGAGGTTTCGCCTTATTATGTCAAATGATCAACAAAAAAATAACGCAATGAATACTGTAGTTAAAGTCAATCAATTATCCATCTTAGATCATAATCGGTCATTGTTAAACGATGTGAATTTGATAATAAATAAAGGTGAATTTCATTGCATTATAGGTGAGAGTGGTAGTGGGAAGTCATTATTGACGAGAACTATTCTTGGAATGAAACCATCACAACTAAGCTATCAAGGAGATATCAAGATTGATTTAAATAAGGCGGATGCCGTTTTTCAAGATGTTCAAAGTAATATGTTTCAAAACGTGACCTTGGCTAAACATTTCCAATATATTTATGAAGCTAACCATTCACAACTATCTAAACAAGATATCAAGGAAGACGTCTTAGATAAAATGCAATTACTCGGTTTAAATCAAGGTGAACAATTACTTAAACGATATCCCTTCGAACTTAGTGGAGGTATGGCACAACGTGTAGCCTTTATAATGTCATTAATTAGACGTCCGGATCACTTATTTTTAGATGAACCGACGAGTGCGCTAGATCAAGAGAATGTTAAAAAGTTTATGCACTATTTGATTAAGGCACAGGAACATTATCAAATGACAATTGTCTTTATTACACATGATATTAACTTAGTTAAGGATTATGCCACTCATATTAGTATTATGCAGCAAGGTCAATTGATTGAAAGTGGTGAGGCATCATCCATTTTAGCTAACCCCACACATAGCTATACGAAAAATTTAATTACTATCGCACATCGGAGACAGGCCTATGCTTAAAATTGAAAGATTAACTAAATACATTGATGGGAAACTTATCTTCAAAGATATATCATGTGCAATTAGTGACCAACATTTACTTATAAGTGGTGAAAGTGGCTGCGGTAAGTCTACGTTAGCCAAGATTATCGCCGGATTAGATATGAATTATCAAGGTGACTTATACTTTAATGGGCAATTGCGTAAGTCATATACGGCAAAAGAATGGATGAAACACATCCAATATGTGCCTCAGTATCAACGTGACACATTAAACCAGCGCAAAACTGTATTATCTACGCTATTAGAACCACTTAAGAATTACAAATTTGATAAGCAGAGTTACACATCAAGAATAGAAGCGGTACTTAGACAATGCAAGTTACCACAAAGCATACTTAATCAAAGCATTTCGACGCTAAGTGGTGGGCAATTTCAACGTGTATGGATAGCGAAGGCACTAATTCTAGAGCCAGAGATATTGATATTAGATGAAGCAACGACAAACTTAGATGTGATTAACGAGGAAGAAATACTTCAAATGTTAATTACGTTAAAGCAAACGCAATTAATCATTATTACACATGATGCGTACGTCTTGAGTCGCTTTAAAGGCGTTCAGTTACAACTCAAACAATTGAATAATTAGAGTCAAACCTCCTGATAAGGTATATACTTACTGGTACATACTGGATGGGAGGTTTTTTATGATACCTAAACAAGCTTATAAACAATTGGTATTAAGCATGCTGGCATTAATGATTGCAATGTCAATTAGCCGTTTTGCATATACGCCAATTTTGCCATTTATGCAACAAGATACCTCGATGAATAACCAAAATGCAGGCCTGTTAGCGACATTCAATTACTTAGGTTATCTAATTGATGCTATCATGTCTATGTTTATTACGATAAAATCTAAAGTCTTTGATTTAAAGTTATATGTCATGATTAATGTGATTTCTGTTATTTTTATGGGACTTTCATAGCATTTTCTTATCTGGTCAGTACTGCGAATAATTGCCGGGATAACGAGTGGTACGATCTTTGTTTTAGCATCTAATGTGGCGTTAGAAGCATTAAGAATGGCTAATAAACAAAGTATTTCGGGAATTTTATATAGTGCAGTAGGAATAGGAATATTTTCTAGTAGTATTTTTATATTTCTTTATACGCAAGCTCAGACTTGGAAAGCAACATGGATTATATTAGGTGTTGTGGCTTTAATGGCAGGTATCATTATACTAACCAGTATGAAGAACAACCCTTCAATCTCTATACATACGACGTCATCAAAGCAGAATCCAGAGAAGGCATTAAATCGTGCATTTATTATTCCATTCTCTATTGCCTATTTTTTTGAGGGAGCGGGCTATATAGTTACAGGTACATTTTTAGTCGCACTTATTAAGACTATACCTGCATACGCAGATTACGCTGCATTACGTTGGATGTTTGTAGGTCTAGGTGCAATGCCGGCCACGTTAATTTGGTCATTATTTGCTGAAAAGTTTGGGTACAAAAAGGCGATATATAGTGAATTAATATTACAAATTATTAGTGTAGGGTTGCCTATCTTTTCACATCATATGCTAGGATTAATCATTGCGTCGATGCTATTTGGTGCAACCTTCTTAGGTTTAACAACATTATTTATGTCGAAAAGCCAAGAACTTATGTATCATACAAATCAAAAGTTAAATCTTATATCGTTATTAACAGTCATTTATAGTGTCGGACAAATGATAGCGTCAATGATTGCGGGATTACTCATCGGAGATTCAAATAATTATCAGTTGGCGTTAACCTTCGCAATGATATTACTTATACTAGGTTTCATATTTAGTGTAATAAGCTATAGATTTAATGCATATAAATAAGAACATGTTGAAATACATGGTTTAATTAAGAATTTTTAAAATCGTAAGCAATATAGAAGTTTGGAAGTAATAAAAATAGGGCATATTTTACTAATTAAACCTTTCATGAAAAATGAAACGGCATGAGGTTTTTAATTTATAGGGGGATTGTCACATGAATATTTATAAATTACGTTATCAACATTATAAAGATATTGTTGATGATAATATCTTAACAGTATTTGTATTAGCTAAAAATGAAGAAGAAGTTGAACAATTTGCGAAAAAAGTAAGTTATGCAGTTGAAAGTATTACACAAATCTCTCAAGAAGAATATGAAAAAGAAAAAGCTAAAGATGAACATTTCGGTCTTGAGCATGCTGAAAATTATTTAGATTAATATGAATTATCGGTCGGGGAGTAGGTCAGAAATAATATTTATTTCATTGTACCCCCAGCTTGCCTAGCTTGCAGAATTTCTTTATGAAATTCACTTTGTTGGGGGCCTCGCCCACCAGTCAACTACTGCTAATATATATTTGTAGAGGCTGGAACATTAAGTTCTTGAATAATTATAAAAAGACAATTAAGAATATGAAATTGTACTTGGCGGTGGTGGTTCGCTAGCCATAGGTTGGGAGTTATGCTATCTGTTAACATTATCTAATCAAGGTATAGATGTTCGTCATGCAGATTTAATGATAAGTACATCGGGTGGCGCGCAAGCTGCTACAGGTTTAACATCTGACAAGAGTTTTGATGTCATTTATGATGAGCAAATTGCGCCTAAATCTAATGAAACGCCGCCAGTTAAAGATATGTCAGGTATCTTCGAAAGATATGCTCAAATACAAGAGCATTCGAATTCACCTAAAGAATGGATTGAGAATTATAGTGTCTACGCTCTAGAAGATCATAAATATAATGAGAGCGTACATATTACTCGCTTAGAACATAGAATTAAAGGTACTGAATGGCCATCCAATTTAATGATTACTGCTATTAATGCGCGTAAGGCAGAGCGTGTCGCACTAACGTCTGATAGTCAAGTGAACTTACATAAAGCTATGGCTTCAAGCGTTTCGTTACCAGGTGTTTGGCCGGCTACGACGATTGATGGTGACAAACATTTTGATGGTGGATGTCATTCCATGGAGAATGCAGATTTAGCTATAGGTGCTAAGAAAGTACTTATTCTTGCGACGAATCTTCCTATTTCAACGCCATATAAATTAGAAGATGCCATTAAAGAACTCGAATAAAGTGGCGCGAAAGTTAAATTAATTGCACCTAGTAAAGCAGTATTTGATAAATTAAATGAACTAGGCGGTAATCCAGTAGATCCATCAATTCGACCTGACATTTTCAAAGCTGGAGAAACTCAGGCACTTGAAGATGTAGAGATAATTAGAAACTTTTGGAATGAATAAAAGTGATATTATAAACGATGTTCGAATTTGGAATGAACGACGATTAGTATGCTTAAATTAAACAATTTCTTGTGTGGACGTTGCGATTTCCAATGTTTTTTATTAGGTTCTTAATTAGTAACAATATTTAGAAGATATTTGGGCAATAGTATTAAATGTAAAAGAGAGGAGCATGAACAATGCATAATCGTTTCGATCATATTCAACCACCCAATCAATTTAAATATAGAGAGGGCCGAACTGTGTTAAAACAACAATATGATTTTAAATGTGACAATCGAATTTATTTTGGTGAAGATATATTTCGAGATTTGCATAATCATTCATATCGCTTGTATGTAGACATACTTTCACCAATTGGTGATTATGGTCTTGGATTAGATTTTAACGAAGTAGATGCGATTTATAATAAAGTGATTGAACCTAAATTAAATCATCAACTCATTAATGAAACGTTGCCTGATATGAATACGACTGCTGAAAATATTGCAATGTGGATTTGGGACGAATTTGAACAACATCTTCCAGGTGAACATTGTATGTATGCGTTACAGCTATTTGAGACTGACCGCCATGGGGTAAGTCTAAATCGTTCCATTATGAAGCCTTAAGTCACTACTTATAAAAAAGAAGAGTCCTCAATTTTGCCTTTTGAATTAAGCACTATTTATATAAGTAATTAAAATTTAAATATTTTGATTATATATGTATTATTGATATAATTAGTATAGTAGCAAGTCTACAATTTTTTATTTTGGAGGAACATATTTGGGGACCGCACTTAGTCTTATTACTTTTATATTATTATTAGTCCTAACGGCTTTTTTCGTGGCGACAGAGTTCGCTATTGTTAAAGTCAGAGAAACAAGAATTGCACAATTGTCTAATGCAGGTGAGAAGAAAGCGATTGCCGCAAAAAAGGTTGTCGATCATCTTGATGAATACTTAGCTGCCTGTCAATTAGGTATTACCATTACCGCACTAGGTATCGGTATGGTAGGAGAATCTACATTTGAATTTATATTACATCCTTTATTCAGCAGTATTGGTATTCCTGAAGCTTGGATACATCCATTCACAATTGGTGGCGCATTTGTTATCGCGACATTTTTACACGTTGTTGTAGGTGAAATGGCACCTAAGACGATTGCTATCCAAAAGGCAGAATATATTACATTGCTTTTTGCGAAACCGATTATCTTTTTCTATAAAATAATGTATCCATTTATTTGGATATTAAATGGTGCAGCACGTTTGATATTAAAAATGTTCAATATGAAACTTGCTAAAGAAAGTGAAGTCTTCCATTCTGAGGAAGAACTGAAACAATTAATCCACGATAGCCATGAAGGTGGCGAAATTAATGATAGTGAGTTACATCATATTAACCAAGCATTTAAGTTTGATGATTTAGTCGCAAAAGATATTATGATTGATGAAAAACATGTTAAAACGCTAAACTTAAATACGAGTTTTGATGATGCAATTCAACAAATTAAAATAGATGCGTTTACAAGATATCCAGCTGTTAAAGATGATCAAATTGTTGGTTTCATACATTCCAAATCATTGTTCAACGTGGAACAACCATCTAAACTAGAGACGTTCGTTAATCCAATTATTAACGTTAAAATGAATACACCATTGAAACACATATTAGAAATGATGAAAAAGAGAAAAGTGCATATCGCAGCAGTTTATAATGACGCTGATTTCAAGGGAATCATTACTTTAGAAAATATTCTTGAAGAAATCGTTGGCGATATCGAAGATGAATATAATTAATGTGAATTTAGTCTTATATAATTAATATTATTATGTCTTATTATGACCCTATTATTGAGATTTTGAAAATCTTGATGATTGGGTCTTTTTTAAAACCAAAATTAATTAAATTCAAAAACATTGACTTATAAATTAACTTGTAACTATAATGGTTACATGAGGTGAGAAGATTGAAAATTAGTAGTCGTTTCACTGTGGCTGTGCATATTCTAGCATTAGTCAAAGTTGAACAGTCGCAACCATTAACGTCCTCTTGGATTGCTAGTAGTGTGAACACTAATGCTGTAGTAATTAGAAGATTAGTAGGTAAATTAAAGCAAGCGAATTTAATCGAAACACAGCAAGGGAGTGGTGGCATTCAACTGAGAAAGCCTTTAACAGACATTACATTACTTGATTTGTATCAAGCGGTGGAAGTCGTTGACGAAGGCGAATTATTCCAAATGCATGAAGACACGAATGTAAATTGTGTTGTAGGTGCCAATATCCAGAGTGTGCTTGAAATCATTCTCTTACGTGCACAAGATGCGATGGAAGGTGTCTTGGCTAATGTCACAATGGATGATATTGTTACAGACATCTTGCAACGAAACGGATAAGTCGTCATCCGTTATATCTTACATGTAACTATTATGGTTACAAGTACAAGTGCGATAATGAAGCTGCCTCACAACGACCTAATTGACTGACATCACCACAAATATAAAAATGTGGAGGAATAAATCATGAAAATTGGTATTATCGGAGCAACAGGTAAAGTTGGAAATAAAGTATTAACAGAAGCACAAGCACATGGTCATGAAGTCACTGCATTATCTAACAAATGAAATGGAAATTGACCATCGTCAGCGTGTGCTTTAGCTTGTTCGATAAGCTGATGTCCAGGAGGTAACGCTAAATATACATTTTCTGTGTATAAAATATCATAAGATAAATCTTCGGTATATAACGGTAATATCGTCACACCTATATCCACTTTTTGATCGGAAACAATTTGTTCAATTCGATGTGCCACTTCTTCTACTAATTCAATCTCCACGCCCGGGTAATGTTCTATAAACTTTGGCAAGATACTATAAAGCGTATGTGTAGCTAAAATAGGATTAACACCTATACGGATACGCCCTTTTTCAAATTAGAAATTGTCTGCAATTCATCACGCATTTGAGTATCAATATCCTCAATTTCATGTAAATAATCTAGAAATCGCTCAGCTGAATACGTAAGTTCTAGCGGGTTGCTGTCTCGGTTAATTAATGTCACACCTAAGTTATTCTCAACGTCTTTAATATAACGTCTTAAATAGGGTTGAGAAATATAAAGGTGTTTGGCTGCATGTGAAATACTGCCGTAACGTTGAATGGCTTCTAAATATTGAATTTTATTTTTATAGGTCATATCGATGTCCCCCTTTTTAATGATATTGCTGACCAAGTTCAATTGAATTTAACAGCCGTGACACAATATAACCAATTTGTAGAACTTTCTTATGATGTTCAATATGACTAATATTTAAATAGTTTAATTCATTGTAATTTTTAATATAAGTATTGCTATACTTGTTAATAATACACATAAAGGAGGGAATTAAATGTTTCTTGCATGGAACGAAATTAAACGCAACAAGCTTAAATTCGGATTAATTATAGGCATTTTAGTATTAATTAGTTACTTACTCTTTTTACTATCCGGGTTAGCAAGTGGTTTAATTAATATGAACACTGAAGGCATCAAGAAATGGAAAGCAGATGTGATTGTTTTAAATAAAGATGCCAACCAAACGGTTCAACAATCTGTCTTTAAATTGTCTGACGTTGAAGGCAAATTTAAAGAAGAAGCACCGTTAAAACAAATTGGCGTTATTGCATCGAACGGAGATAGTGAAGAGAATGCATTACTCTTTGGCGTAACATCAAACTCATTCCTGATTCCAATGATTGAGGAAGGCAAAAAATTTAATAAAGATAATGATGTCGTGATCGATCAATCATTGAAAGACAAAGGATTTAAGGTTGGTGACACCATCACGCTATCTCAATCTGATGAGAAACTACATATCGTTGGCGTATCAGAAAGTGCTAAATATAATGCTTCTCCTGTTATTTTCGCAAATGACAAAACGATTGAAAAAATTAATCCAGCATTATCATCAGATAAAACCAATGCTGTAGTTGTAAAAGACAGTAATTGGAAAGATAAAAATGTTGATAAAGATTTAGAAGTTATAGGAATAGATGACTTTGTAGAGAACCTACCAGGCTACAAACCACAAAACTTAACAATGAACTTTATGATTACATTCTTATTTGTTATTTCTGCCACAGTCATTGGCGTATTCTTATATGTCATCACGTTGCAGAAAAAGAATTTATTCGGAGTACTAAAAGCTCAAGGATTTACGAATGGGTTCTTAATGAAGATGGTGTTAGCACAAACCTTTATATTAGCCTTAATCGGTACTTTGATTGGCTTAATACTGACATTACTGACAAGTTTAGTCTTACCTGAAGCGGTACCTGTCCAATTTAATATCGGTACACTCATTATCTTTGGTATCGTTTTAATACTAACATCTCTTGTTGGTAGCTTATTCTCAGTATTATCCATTAGAAAAATAGACCCACTCAAGGCGATCGGGTAAGGAGGTGCCACCATGTTAAAATTTGATGAAGTGACTAAAGAATTCCAAGATGGTAATCATACAATTGAAGCAGTTAAACCGACATCTTTATCTTTTGAAAAAGGTGAACTTATAGCTATTGTTGGCCCTTCCGGTTCCGGTAAGAGTACGTTCTTAACAATGGCTGGTGCGTTACAAACACCAACATCCGGTGAAATATATATTAATGATAATAAAATCTCAAAAATGAGTCAGAAGCAATTAGCTAAAATGAGAATGAAAGAAATTGGCTTTATATTACAAGCGACGAACTTAGTCCCATTCTTAACAGTCAAACAACAATTCCATTTATTGAAGAGTTATAAAAAAGATGTGTTAAGTACTGAAGAATATGATAAATTGTTGAACGATTTAGGCTTAAAAGAAATTGAGAACAAATTACCCTCTGAAGTGTCAGGAGGACAAAAACAACGTGTCGCGATTGCTAAGGCAATTTATACACAGCCTTCTATTATTTTAGCTGATGAGCCAACTGCATCGCTCGATACTGAAAATGCGATGGCAGTTATGGAAATCTTAAAAGAACAATCTAAACAACGTCGTAAAACATGTATTATCGTTACACATGATGAACGATTAACCAAGTTCTGTGATAAAGTCTTCCATATGGAAGATGGACGTTTAAAAGAAAAATAATTAAAATAAAACTCCCTCCAAGTAAGCTTTGAAAATCATGGCTACTTTGAGGGAGTTAATTATGTGACTTGATATTACTAGATAAAGTTAATTAATATCTATTTATCTTTTAATTCTCTTTCTAAATCTTTTTCATCTTCCATAGCGATTGTCGCTTTTTCAGATTCTTTTCGATACTTTTGATACATGATGACAAGTACGATTGCCCAAACTGGTGCGAATAGTACTGCAAAACGTGTCGTACTATTAATAAGTAAAACGATAAAGATAAATGCAAAGAAGGCAAGAATGGCATATGCCATGTATTTGCCACCAGGCATTTTAAATTTACTATCTTTGTGTAATTCAGGGTTTCTCTTCACGAAACCTAGATACGCAATCATAATACATGTCCAAATCATAATATTGAGTACTGTTGAGAACGTTGTGATTTGAACGAATACCTTCGTAGCATCTTTAAATACTGCGTTTAAAATAATCGCAATACTTAATAAACCACAAGTAAGTAAGATAGCGTAATATGGAACACCATGTTTATTCGTCTTATGTAAGAATGGTGGACCTTGCTTTCTTCCAGCTAAACCGAATAGTGTACGACTGTTAGCGAAGATACCACTATTACATGAAGATGCAGCCGCTGTTAAAACTACAAAGTTAATGATTCCCGCTGCGAATGGAATACCAACCAAACCAAATAATTTTACATATGGACTTTCCGCAGGATCTAATTGATTCCAAGGTACAACTGACATAATAACAGCTAATGAACCAATGTAGAATATTAATATACGGAAAGGTACATTGTTAATTGCTTGAGGAATCGTTTTATATGGATTTTTAGTTTCCCCTGCAGTGATACCGATTAACTCAATACCAATAAATGAGAAGATTGCCATTTGGAATGCCATTGAGAATCCAGATATGCCATTAGGGAAGAATCCACCATGACTCCAAATATTCGCTACACTTGCTGTACCATAATCAGTCTTCATTGCAAAGATGACCATAACAATACCTACAACAATTAATGCGATAATCGTAATAACTTTAATTAGTGATAACCAGAATTCAAGTTCACCAAATAATTTGGCGCTAAATAAGTTCATACCTACAAGTACAAGAATCGTAAATGCAACTGTTAACCAGTTAGGTATTGCTGGATACCAAAATTCAACGTATTTAGCAACGGCTGTTACTTCAGCCATACCTGAAATAATCCAAGTTAGCCAGTATGTCCAACCGACCATAAAGCCTGCCATTGGACCAATATGATGATGGGCAATATCACCAAATGATTTAAATCCTAGATTAGACAATAAGATTTCTCCCATTGCTCGCATAAACATAAATAATACGAAACCAACGATAATATAAGTAAGTAAAATCGATGGACCTGCTAAGTGAATGGATTCACCTGCACCTAGGAATAATCCGGTACCAATCGCACCACCAATTGCAATAAGTTGTATATGCCTATTGCTTAATTCCCTTTGCAGTTTATCTGCCATAATGTTCGTCCCCTTCATGAGTATATATGTGACTTAAAATTATGACTGACTACGAATACTCTGTATGATTAGTTAATTAATTGTATTAAATTATGTAATTAATTTTTTTTGTTAAAATTAATGATACCCTATTTATTAATTTTTAATCAATGAATTATACAAATTTTCGTATTAATAGTAAGTGTAAATAAGAGAGGTGTATGATGTCATCATCATGCGTGAAATAGGCATTTCTTTGACTATAATACCTATAATTAAGACTGCCTACTGTCTAAAATATAAAGTTTTTAAAAACATATAATTGTACATATTTGTGAATTGCATTTAAATTATAACTATAGAAAAAAGATAGAAAGTAGGCTAATCATGCTTAATGATTTTAATGAAATATTAGAAGGTCGTAAATCAGTTAAAGGTTTCGACCCAGCTTATAAAATTCCT
Organism: Staphylococcus sp. HMSC14D10; assembly: GCF_001808125.1. NCBI lineage: Bacteria > Bacillati > Bacillota > Bacilli > Caryophanales > Staphylococcaceae > Staphylococcus > Staphylococcus sp. HMSC14D10. Next base: position 34,146 of record NZ_KV792237.1, read on the forward strand.
CATGAAGAAATGAATGAAATGATTGCAAAAGCAACGAAAGCACCTTCATCAGTGAATATGCAACCTTGGCGTTTTGTTGTGGTTGAAAGTGATGAAGCGAAAGCTAAATTGCGTCCATTAATTCAATTTAATACAAACCAAAATGATACATCATCAGCAATGATTGTTATTTTTGGGGATTTACAATGCTATGAAGAAGGCGAATATATTTATGAACAAGCGGTTGTCAATGGTCACATGCCACAAGAAGTTAAAGAACAAATGTTACCGATTATCTTAGAAAATTATAAAAATCGCACACGCCAATCAATGAATGACATTGTTAAAGTAGACAGTAGCTTAGCTGCTATGCAATTGATGTTAGTTGCTAAACAACACGGTTATGATACAAATCCAATTGGTGGCTTTGAACATGAAGAAATCGGTAAAGCGTTTGGCTATGATTTAGAACGTTATGTTCCAGTGATGATTGTCGCAATAGGCAAGAAAGCTAAAGAGGCACACACATCATTTAGAATGCCAGTTGATCGTGTAATCGATTATAAATAATACTTCAATTTAATAATGAAAAAACGCGTAACTGACTGAAAAGATAAGACGCTTATATCAAGTTTTTTAGTTAAAGTCACTCATGCGGTGGGGCGGAACAGTGTGTTCATTATGAATACTGTTTCGCTTTTTTAATGAAGAGATGTATAGAGTCAGTGCTAATCATATTTATGATGAAGAAAAAGGGTATAGCTTAAGATATCAAATTGCGAAAAGGGTGATTCATTTATGGATAATAAACAATTAGAGACATTAACACGTATTCAGAAAGGATTATATGAAACAACAAAGGCAGTCTTGCCATTTGATAAACGCCACCGTATTAAGTCATTTGTGCTAGAACGATCAGAAGGCAATATAGTCATTTATCATTCACCAGTTTTAAATGAAGCAGTGACAGATATCCAATTATTAGGCGGCGCTTCATGTGTTTTAATGAATCATGAGCATGAATCCTTAGGCGGAACACCTAGTATAGATATACCATTTTGGATTCATCGTGATGATGTAGCAGCAATCAATCGAACGGTACCGGATTGATGGATAGTTTGAACAACGTAAGCCGATTGCAGATGATTTAGAAGTCATTCCTACTCCAGGACATACGCCAGGTACGACGATGTTTCTGTGGGATAACGGTGAACATCGTTTCCTTTTTACAGGCGACTTTTTATGTGTAGATGACGGGGAATGACGTACTGTTATTTTCAATTCAAGTGACCGACAAACATCCATTAAAAAGCCTGGAATTGATTCAAGACCTAGATTTCGATGCTATTGTACCTTGGGTTGCGATTGAAGGGGAAGGTGCTGTCTTTTTTGTTGAAAATGAGGAAGATAAACGTAATAGACTACAAAAAATTATAGATCGCATCCGTCGTGGTGAACATACGTAACTCGCATATTAAAACATTGTTATTAGAGGTGATGGTGTATGAATATAAATCGAGGAATCAATCATATCGGACTCACAGTACCGGATATTGAAGCGGCGACAGCCTTTTTCAAAGAAGGGCTCAACGGCAAGATTGCTTATGATAGTCAACGAAAGACGGATGAACCTCGTGGTGGGGAAACAGTTGAACACATTCTTGGTTTAGAAGAAGGGGCATCCATTATTCATAAACGTATGATGGTCTTTGGTAATGGACCGAATATTGAAATGTTTGAATTTAAAGATGCACATCAAGGTCAAGTGCAAACGTTACAAGACATTGGTTATACGCATATCTCTTTTTATATCGAGGCAGAACACTTTGATGAGGCCGTTAAACAGTTGACGCAAGCTGGAGGTCAACCTATTTCAGAGCCGCATGTGAATACGAAATATGAAGACACTGAAGGTAATCAAACTGTTTATGTAAAAAGTCCGTGGGGAAGCTTAATTGAATTACAAACGGTACCTAATGGATTTTACTATCCAGATGATAGTGAGGCAGAAGTTTTTGTGCCGAAAAAGGTCAACAATTAAAGTAATTTAAACATATCATTATTCATTAATATGACACATTTGTCATATTAAAAAAATTAAGTATTTTCTCCCTTTAAATTAATGTATAATACCTTTAACAAGCCTTCCAAGTAGCTTGTTAAGCTAGATATTATAAGGGGTTTAGGGTTATTAGATGTATGCAATTTTGAATATCTATGCTTAAAAAGAGTATAAAATTAAAGACATAAAATTTTGTTGATGTCAACAACAATTTAAGGGAGTAATTTTCATGATTGATATTCAAATTCAAAAATCAGAATTAATCGATGTAATTGAAAGTATTGTAAAAGAAAAAGTGTATGTTGAAAGTGACGAAGCATGTGAATTTTTAGCGACTGGGATTGTAAATGGTTTGGAAGAGCTTAATAGTGATGAAACACAAGCGAATAACTTGTTAGGACTCAATAGTGAGTTGCAGCACGAAGTCGATGAATCAAATGACGCAATTAAAGTGACCTTATCTGCTGCAGACAGTGCCTCCAGTAGCTCGCAATTTGTTAATAAAGGCGCGGAATAAACATTAGTGATTATTAAAAATGTTAGTGTAAGAACTTTTGATTTCAACAGCAATATACGAATGAAAATAAGCATCACCTATTATGAAAAGCGAATGCTTTTTAATAGGCGGTGCTTATCATGTTATGACGCATTTATGAGAATAATACTTTTAAGATGTTAAATAGAGAACCTATTAATTGAAGAAAAGTACCAGACATAACGAGACCTCCTTTTGATTAAACTTGAAATGTATTAAGCGTTGCGTGTTAAATTCTCACTTTGGACTAAATCATCTGCTAAGCCATGCCAAAATTGTTGTAATTCAGCTCTAGTACGTTTTGTGTCAGTACTATCTTGGCCGACAAAATCTACATGATCCCAATCATGTTTTGTTGGTGTTACTTGCCAAATACCTTTTTGATTTGTATCCGTTGCTTGTGTATAAGCTTGATTAAATGGATGTTGTGATGAAATAACAGACACTAAGCCATCATTTTCTCGCCATTCTTTTTCAGCTGCTTTACCAATTACATTAGCAGTAAGGGTAAATGGGAAGAATAAATTTAAATCAGATTTTTGACGTCCGAATAACGATGCATGTGTTGATTCTCCTGTGTAAGTTTTATACACAATGTTAGGGTTTAATGATGTTTGACGATTAAGATTTGTCGCACCTTCACGTGTTAAATCATAAAAGCCATTGTCTTTGGTTTGCCATAATTTTGAATCTTTAACACGTTTGACATAGTCAACGTAAGACTCGTTAGGCTGTTGTTTTAGACCCCATTGAGACAGACCGAAGTCTACACGTGAATCTTTATTGCCAAGTACTTTTCCTACGTCAAAGACAACTTGACGAATAAGCGCTTCGTTACCTAATAAATCTGACGCATGTGTGCCGTTATGTGGCGTTCCAAGTGTCGTAATTGATGAAATCATATTATCGTTTTGACCTTGATATAAAGGTGAAATATCGCCACCATGTACACGTTGATATTCTTGTTCTTCTGGATTACCATTTCTTAATAATGATTCTAATTGACGAATCGTTTGACCGCCCATACTATGTCCTACAAGATGTACTTTTTGGCCTGGTTGCCAATCTTTATATACGCCTTCATATGTTTTACCGTAACGTTCATGACCATATTTGGCAGCGTGTGCAGCACCATAATCCACAGTTCCACCTTTAATATAGTAATAAAGTTCGACAGCACGATCGTAGTTACTACCAAACGCACTAATGCTCGCTTCATAAGATTCATAGCCGTTCTCTTCTAAATCCTGGCGTATATTTAATTTATCGCCCCCCCAATAGTGCGCTAGTACGGATGGGTTTATGTCATCAGTAAAACCATTAAATCCGTGAACTAAAATAATAGGGTCTTGATTTTTATACTGAGCTTGTTTCGCAACTTTATTGGTTTGATCTTTCGTTCCAGTTGCAGCTTGTGATTTAGATTGAGTGTTTGTCGTTGCGACTGCGTTATTTTTAAGTGTATTTAACCCAGATTGTGCATCTTTATTTTGTTTAGAAGACTTATCACCATCTAAAGTAGGGTTAGTTTGCCCATCAATTGAAATATTATTATTATCGCTATTTTGTGTATTAAGACGATTCGTTACTTCAGAGGTTGTCGCTTCCTTCTTAGTTAACGTTTGTTGCTGAGATTGTGTAGCGGTTTTAAGTGCGTCACCTTGATTGTCCTTTGGTTGTGATTGTGCTTGTTGATTGTCGACTTTTGGTTTATCTGACGCATTTGATTCTATTGACTGTTGTTGTTCAGTTGATTTAATTGTGTTTGGATTAGTTTCGTTTGAAGAAGTATTTGCATCTTCAGATTTAACAACATTTGAATGTAGTTGATTTAACGCTTCTTTTTTATTATCAGACGTTTCATTAGTTTGTGATTGCGTATGTGCAGTTGTTTTCTTAATTGTGTCGTCTTCTTTAGAAGCTGTATCAGTTGATTGTGTTGACGGTTCTTCCTGTTTAGATGATTCAGATTGTTGCTTTGTTATGCCGTCGTTAGTAGTTGGTTTAGAAGTTTGTGTATCAGTTGAAAGTGATTGTTTAGAAGTTTGTTTAGCTTCAGTTTGTTGGTTATCGCTATTTGAAGCTGGCTTCTCAGATTTTACTGTGGTACTTTGATGCGTCTCATCTGAAGTTGTAATAGTTTCATTCGTTGTAGATGCATCGTCAGTTTGATTATGTTCATTATGTAAGCTAGTTTGTGAATTATTTGTATTATTTTCAGTTTGAGACGCTTGCGACTTATCTTGTTCAGTTGATTGAACTTGCCCCTTTTGAGTCGCGTGTGTGTCTTTATCCCCAATAGATTGTGCTGACGCCGTTTCAGGAGTTCCCACTTCCTGTTGTTTCTCGGCTGCCTGTGCTGAGCCACCTCCCATGAATAGCAACGTTGCTACTACAACTGATGACGCGCCTACGCTCAATTTACGAATACTAAATCTGTTCTCTCTTGTTTTCATAAACAGCACCTCTATTTTATTTAATTTTTGAAAATGAAAATCTATGAATCCATATTAGATAAATAAATTAATGATTGCTTGTGGCAAGAATTCAAACAATTTGCTAAAGATCGCTTTAATAGCTTCCATAATGACCTCCCTTTCATTTTAAAAGAGAAAGCGTTTACAAAATGAGGTAAAAAAATATGTATTGCGAGGATACCTTAAGTGAAAAAACGTATCTCTTTCAAAGTAATTTAAACAAATAGTAACCTTGCTCACTAACAATTGTCAATGACTTAGTAGGAATCGTTTTTATATGGCAACGAGTTGGAACGATCTTTAAATCATAAAAAAGACTGAAACGATAATCGTTTCAGTCGTAAAATAGCGGAGAGGGAAGGATTTGAACCAACGCGAGCAAAAAGCTCCTACCAATCATAAATGATTGGCCTCTTTAGCCAGGCTTGAGTACCCCTCCATAAATATATTTTTTAATATGTTTTATATTTTACCTCTATCACTTTATTTTGTAAACAAAAAATACTTTGCTTTTATTATTAAATTAAAAAATAAGTCTAAAGTTTTATTAATTAATACATCTAAAGACATATATTGTCCGACTAATATTATATAATAATATTGAAAAATTATTATATTGAGCGATGTATGTCGTGATATAGCTATATAAAAGAAAGGTATTGAGGAGAATAATATGTGGAAATCAAAATTTGGTAAAACATTTATTGCAAGTGTAGTGATTGGAACAACGATGTTTGGTTATGCCGGTCATCATGATGACGCGCAAGCTGTTGGTAACTATTATTATGATGGCTTACATGCAGGTGAGTACTCAGGATATTTAAAAGCTAAAAAGATCAGTAACAGTTCAATTTCAAACAAATATTATCCAAAGGCATCCCAAAGTAATTTGAAATCTATTGGTCGTGTTTCGAATTTAAATGGTTGGAAAGTGGGGATTCCAGAATATAAAGGTCAAGACTCAATGGGTACTGGTACGGTTATTGGTGCGCATACCTTTGTTACAAATGGACATGTTATTGATGATAAATATGGTAAAGCTGCAGCACCAAAATATATTAAATTTCAATTGAATCGTAATGGTAAATCAATACCTTATACTTTTCATGCAAATGAAGTCATTAAGGTACCGCAATATGATATTGCGATAGTCCACACTAAAAAAAATATGTCGAAGTATGCTAAACCAATGCGTATTGCGACAGATTCTGAAATTAAGAAATTGAAATTTAATACACCTCTATATTCATTAGGTTACTCAAAAATTAATGGCGACAATACAAAACCATATCTTAGTAAATTTCGCGTAACACAATTTTCTCCTAATGGTTCAGAAATTCAAACGAAAGACATTTTTAGATCAGGTGCGTCAGGTTCGCCTATGTTAAATAGCAAATATACTACAATGTACGGTATGAGAACGTATGGACACAATTTAGGTGGTACTGCGACCGATATGTATGCTAAGCAAGAAATTTCTGGAGGAGAGTCTTTCAAAGGATATGCTGGCAAATTTGTTCGTCAACATATTAAGTAATTTGATTGAATAAATTGAATTACAAGCGTTTTGCAATTTATTATACAAAGGGAATAAAGGGTGGAGAGAAATGAAGAGAAATTATTTAATGATTGGTGCGCTTACTGGAACAATGTTATTAGCTGGTTGTAGTTTAAGTGATTTTGGACTTGGAAATGAAGCATCCGAAGATAACAACAAATCATCACAAACGGATAAATCGAATAAAGATAGTAATTCGAAATCTGATAATAGTACTAATAATAAGAAAAATAATGATGCGAATTCGGTAAAGAGTGTTAAAGATTTAAATCAAGCTGAGAAAGTCGCATTAGCGCTAAGTGATGACAGTGTATCTAATGTAGCTATAACTGCCAATGATTTAAAGCGTCATTCATATATTGAAAATAGTAATACTGGGAAAAAGCAACAAAGTATAGATAAATACGAATTACAAGCAACTGGAGAAGCAGTTGAAGACGCACCAGAAGGGATGACATTTTATAGTGCTTCACCTAGCAAAGGATCCTTTGCGACGTTAATCGGTGTGAGTGATGATAAAGTAGCAGTAATAGGTACACAAAGTACAGGCAAATACCGACAATTTATTCAATCTGACTTAGGACATGAACTTGATGTTAAAGATTTATATCATAAATATGGCAAAGATTCAGATTATAAAAAAGTCGCAAAACAAATTTCTATTAGTGGTGGTTCTAATAGTGCACATTCTGCTAATAGTAATAATAAAAATACGAAAGAATACTTTGCTAAAATATGGCTGACAGCACGAAATGACGCAGATGACATATTTAACGGAGAGGACCATACGTATGAACCTGTAGATATGTCCGGTGAACCGATTAATCCATATAATGAAGATGCTTCAGAAGTGTATCCTGAAGGAACCGTTGTATTAAGTCCATCCGTTACAGCTCTAGGTCACATTACTTTTAAAGATAATAATGATGGGACAGTCACATTTTACGATGTACTAAGTCATTTCCAAGACCATCGTTGGACCGAAGATGGCTACTCTAAACAAGAAACAGCTCGAATTTTGAAAAATGGTCAAACAAAGAAGATTAAGAATGCTTCGGATTCAGATATTGAAAAAGTAGCAAGTTACATTACATCTGATACGCCTAGACAACCTGAACATTATGATAGTTCAAATTCAGATGACAGTAGCTCAGAAGACTCTGATAGTAGTTCAAGTGACGAAACGGTGACACGTGATAATGTCATTGATAAAGTCGAAGAATACGAAGGGCATACTTTAGATACGGACACATACACATATAAAGAACCAGAAAAAAATTCTGACGGAGATTGGGGCTTCTCATTTACTGATAAAAATGGTGAATTAGCTGGATCATATATTGTAACCTCAGACGGTAGCGTTACGAAATATGATGAAAACGGCGAAGAAGAATAAACCTTTAAAATAAACAATATAAGGCACCTCGTTAATTTAGCATAGTGATGTTAACTAAATTAACGAAGTGCCTAATTTTATTGTATTTTGGAGATACATAGATGAATTACGAATATTGTTGCGCGTGGGGCCCCAGCACAGAGATTTTCAACAAGAAAATCTACAAGCAAAGCAAGCTGGGAAAAGGATCTTAAGTGTTTATACGCTTAAGTAACTAGTTCTAATGATTAAAATCAAAGAACTGCTTTAGAGCCTTTCCCGCTGGAAAGCGAAATAACTCAAGCAAGCGAAATCTATCTATAAACTACTTTATCGAACACTTTCATTATTTATAAATACCTTTAATCTCATCTAATCTTTCTACAAAAATATCAATATACGATTGTGGTTTCAGAATCTTAGCATGTGGCGCTAATTGATAAGCAATGTAGTACGCATCGAAACGCGTACAATTCACCCATACTGTAATATAATCCTCACTTCGTTCAACAACTTCTTTAATAGAAAATTGCTGTTGGAATTGGTTCCAAAAGTGTGTGTGTATTTGGAATAAAACAGGATTACAAGTGCCATCCTTCTTGAATTTCAAATTTAAAACTTTCACAGACAAGATATCACGAAGTAGAATCGTCTCAATTTCATGATCCTCTTCGTACGTAAACCAATAATCGTAATGCATATACAAAATAGATAATGGTTTAATGACTATCTTTTTATCTTTAAGCTCGATGCGAACAATATCTTTATTCACAATTGCTTTTTGTAAAATCATAAGATTTTTCCCGGGCAATAATTCCTGTCTAATTTTAAATTGATTTAACGTACTCATTAAAACGTGTTTATCTGAAACCTTCATTGAACTAATTGAGCTAAGTAAAAATTTGTGAATATCGTGATGCAATATGGGTGTTAAACTTTGAAGTTTAATGAGTAAACTAAGGATGCCTAAACTATGTTTACTTTGTGTTTTCTGCTTAAGTTCATATCCTGCCAATTGATGATTATAAACGACTCTAGTATTACTATGACTCCAAAACTCATTTTCATAAAAGAATGTGTTAATAGTTTTAATATCACGCTGTATCGATTTCTTACTCACATCAGTAAATTGATTTAAGTCGTGTTGCGTAACAACGTGACCTTTAAAAAGCAAAGTTAAAATATTGAGTATACGAGTTGATTTATCCAAGAATTGGATCCCCTTTGCATCAATTCTATATTTACTTTGAAAATTAATTATATAGTATCATATTCTTTTTACGATGTGTATAATTCCAAAATTAAAAAGTAGCGATATATCAATAAACATAAATATTAAGACGACATCCATTCACAAAAGAGTTAATTTATAAATATTTTATTTAATATTGCATTTAAAAGGAAAAAGTGATAAATTTTTATGTAAGCGGTTACACAAAAGGAGTGGCAAAGTGAGAACGATTAAAGAAGTGGCTCAACAAGCAAATGTGTCAGTAGCCACAGTCTCAAGAGTGATTAATAAAAGTGGTTATGTGAAAGAAGCAACACGTAAAAGAATTGAACAAGTCATCAAAGAATTAGATTATTATCCTAATGAGACTGCAAGAACTTTATTTACCAAAAAATCAAAAACAATTGGACTGCTTTTACCAGATATGAGTAACCCGTTCTTTACAATTGTTGCTAAAGGTGTAGAGGACACAGCAATTCAAAAAGGGTATCACGTCATGATTGGCAATGGTGAAATGCAAGAACATAAAGAACTAAACTATCTAACCACTTTTAAAGTGAATAATTGTAGTGGCGTCATTGCTTCACAGTTATCAACTCAATTTGCCTTTGATCAGTTTAATTCATATCAATTACCCTATGTACTAATTGACCGTGTAACAGATAATCAGCAATGTATAGAAGCGGACCATTATAAAGGTGGGAAACTACAAGCTGAGACAATTATTAAAGGAAATGCACAGCGTGTACTATTGTTGCATCAAGACTTGAATTATCGCTCTTTTGAAGAACGATTTAATGGTGCAAGGACTACTCTAAAGAATCATGACATTCAATTATGGATTGAGAATGAGCATGACATCACAATTGATAAACTGAAAGCATATGTTAACCATAACTATATCGATAGTGTGATATGTAGTAACGACGTAACTGCGCTTAAAATCATGAAATGGTTACATGATTTACACTTCCATATTCCAGATGATGTACAAGTCATTGGGTATGATGATATTCCATTAGCCAAGTTATTTTATCCAAGTCTGACAACGATAGAACAACCTGCGTATGAAATAGGGAAACAAGCAGCATTAGGTTTGATTAATCAATTAGAACACAATGACATAACGACGAAAGTCGTATTAGATGTTGATGTCATTCATAGAGAATCTACAAGGAGGAAGAAAAAATGACAAGTATATATGTAGTTGGAAGCTTATCTATTGATTTAGTAGTTTCTACAAATAAAGTACCAAGTAAAGGTGAAACCGTTCTAGGTGAGTCATTCTTTACGACACCTGGTGGAAAAGGGGCAAACCAAGCAGTAGCAGCTGCAAGACTCGGTGATGATGTTTATATGGTAGGACGCATCGGTGATGATGATTTCGGGAATCAAATTTTTACAAACTTAGAAGACAATCATGTTTTAACGGCATTTCTGAAACCCGTTACACATTCTGCATCTGGTACGGCACATATCACTTTATCTGACAATGATAATAGTATCATCGTTGTACCTTCAGCTAATAACTATGTTACGTCAGATTACGCGTTGGAAGCTTTAAGTCAAGCTCAAGCAGGTGACATTGTTTTAATTCAACAAGAAATTCCCGCTGAAACAGTAAGAGATGTCGTATTGTATTGTGATGAACACGATATGATATCAATTCTTAACCCAGCGCCATTCCGAGAAGTAGAGGCAGATGTTATTGATAAAGCGACGTACATTACACCTAATGAAACAGAAAGCAATGCGATGTTCCAGACTGATATTGATAAAGCATTAGAGCGTTACCCTAACAAGTTAATAATTACATTAGGAGATAAAGGTGCTATGTATCATAACGGCACTGAAAAGGTTCAAATTGATGGATTTAAACGAGAAGTTAAAGATACAACAGGTGCTGGGGATACATTCAATGGGGCTTTCGCAGTAGGATTACAAAGAGGATATTCAATTGCACAAGCACTTAAACTTGCGAATTTAGCAGCAAGTCATTCAGTAACATGTATGGGCGCTCAAGGTGGCATGCCAACCTTTTCAGAAATTGCAGGTGAATTAGATGTATAAAACAGGCATATTAAACAGCGACATTTCAAAAGTACTCAGTGATTTAGGACATACAGATCAAATTGTAATAGCTGATTGTGGGTTACCCGTTCCTAAAGACGTTAAGAAGATTGACCTTGCTTTAACATTGGGACAGCCAAGTTTTCTAGAAGTTTATGAAGTACTTAAGCAACATATGGAAATTGAACACGTAACGATAGCTGAAGAAATGGAAGTAGACAATGCACCTATCTTTGAACAAGTGACAAAGGACTTTTCAGAAATAGAACAAGTTAATCACGAAACATTTAAAGCATTAACTAAAAACGCTAAAACAATTATTCGTACAGGGGAAGCAACGCCATATGCAAACATCATACTTCAAAGTGGTGTCATATTTTAAGGGGTGAAATTAATGATTCAAATGACTAATATCCATAAAGCCTTCGGGGACAACGAGGTTCTAAAGGGTGTTGATTTTACTCTAAAGCTAGGTACAGTGCATGCACTAATGGGAGAAAACGGGGCTGGTAAATCAACACTCATGAAAATTCTAGTTGGGATTCATAAAAAAGATCAAGGTGTTATCACTAATTCTGATATTGAGATCGACTATAACAATCCTAAAGAAGCGGAAGAAAAAGGATTAACATTTATTCACCAAGAATTGAATTTATATCCAGAATTAACAGTGCTTGATAATTTATTCGTTGGAAAAGAAATCAGAAACAAAATAGGAATACTAAATAAAAAAGAAATGAAGCAACAAGCTGAGCAAGTGTTTAAAGAATTAGATTTCTACATTCCATTAAACAAAGTGGTCAAAGATTGCTCAATTGGTGAGCAACAAATGATAGAAATAGCTAAAGCGATGATGACTAAAGCACAAATCATTATTATGGATGAACCAACAGCAACATTAACAGATAAAGAAATACGTCGATTGTTCGACATGATTCATAATTTAAAAGCTAAAGGTGTGGCCTTTGTATACATTTCACATAGAATGGCTGAAATTTTTGAGATTTCGGATGAAATAACGGTGATGCGTGATGGTGTCTCTGTTATGTATGATGAAACGGCAAATCTAACATACAACCAAATTGTTAAAGCAATGGTTGGACGTGAACTAGATGAACAGTTTCCACATAGAACGTATGAACCACAAGATGTTGTTTTAAACGTAAAACGTCTCAATAATCCGCTACATCATATTGAGAATCAATCATTTTATCTTAAAGAAGGTGAAATATTGGGCGTGAGTGGTCTAATGGGGGCAGGTCGGACTGAGATGATGAGAAGTTTGTTCGGTGTCGATAAAGCAGATAATGAAATTGAAATTAAAGGACAAACAGTATCTATAACGTCTCCAATCGAAGCGATGAAACATGGACTTGCTTTTATAACTGAGAATCGTAAAGAAGAAGGGTTAATCTTAGACTTCTCCATTAAAGACAATATGGTGTTACCTTCATTATTTAGCTTTTCAAAACATGGCATCGTAGACGATAAAAGTTCTGAGCAATTTGTTGATACGATGCGTAAAAGACTCAATATTAAATCTCCAGGTAGACTGCCGGCCGGCTCATTATCAGGTGGTAATCAACAAAAGGTCGTATTAGCAAAGTGGATTGGTACCGGCGCGCAAATCATTATTTTAGATGAGCCTACACGAGGTATTGATGTCGGAGCAAAAAGAGAAATTTATCAACTTATGAATGAACTCACGGATCGTGGTGTGTCTATTATTATGGTCTCATCTGAATTGCCTGAAGTCATTGGTATGAGCGATAGAGTGATGGTCGTTCATGAAGGTAATATCAAAGGGGATCTTACAGGAAATGAAATTACAGAAGAAAATATTATGACTTTAGCTACAGGGGGAACTTTAAATGAAACAGTTAACAGCTAAAACATCGTTCATGGAAAAGATTATTCCATTTATTGGTTTGATTTTATTAATTATTGTAGTGAGTATTTTAAACCCATCATTTTTAGATTTATCTAATTTACTCAATTTATTAAGACAAATTTCTATCAATGGTCTGATTGCCTTTGGTATGACATTCATTATCTTAACTGGCGGTATAGACTTATCAGTTGGTTCAATTCTTGCATTGTCATCGGCGTTTATTGCATTAATGATTACGAGTGGTGTTGACCCAATAATTGCATTAATTATTGGCGTACTGATTGGTTTTGTTTTAGGTGCAGTAAATGGTTTATTAGTTACTAAAGGAAATATGGCGCCATTTATTGCAACACTTGCGACGATGACGATTTTCCGTGGATTAACATTAGTTATTACTGACGGAAATCCAATAACAAATTTAGGGGATAGTTATTTATTCCAATTATTTGGTAAAGGCTACTTTATCGGTATTCCAGTACCAGCAGTAACAATGATTATCGTGTTTGTGATTTTGCTTATTCTTCTTCAAAAAACAACATTTGGACGCCATACATATGCGATTGGTGGAAATGAAGTAGCTGCTAAAATTTCAGGTATCAAAGTTAATAAAATTAAAATTTTAATTTATGGAATTTCAGGGCTAATGTCAGCGTTAGCCGGAGGCATATTAACATCACGTTTAAATTCTGCACAACCAACAGCAGGTACTTCTTATGAGTTAGATGCCATTGCTGCCGTAGTACTTGGTGGTACGTCATTAACAGGTGGTAAAGGACGAATTGTTGGAACATTAATAGGTGTACTTATTATAGGTGTTTTAAATAATGGATTAAATTTACTTGGTGTTTCTTCATTCTATCAACAAGTCGTTAAAGGTGTAGTTATTTTAATTGCGGTATTAATTGATCGTAAAAAATAAGAGAAAGCAGGATAACAATATGAAAAAATTATTAGCCATGACATTAGCACTTGTCCTATTTTTAGCAGCATGTTCCTTAGAATCACCATTGAAGAATGATAAAAATGGTAAAACAAATAAGAAAAAATCAGAAATTACAATAGGCGTAAGTATTTCAACTTTAAATAATCCATTCTTCGTTAAAATTAAAAATGGAATTGAAAAAGATGCTAAAGCACAAGGTATGAAAGTTAAAGTTGTAGATGCTCGGGATGATTCAGCTAAACAAACGAATGACATTGAAGATTTAATTCAACAACAAGTTGATTACTTAATTGTTAACCCAACAGATTCAAGTGCGATTTCAAGTGCTGTGGAGTCAGCGAACAATGAGGGTATTCCAGTAATCACGTTAGATAGATCTGTTGATAAAGGCGAAGTTGCGTCATTTATTGCATCAGATAACGTTGAAGGCGGTAAAATGGCTGGCAACTACTTAGTTGATAAAGTAGGTAAAAATGCAAAAGTTGGAGAACTTGAAGGAGTTCCAGGTGCAAGTGCAACGAGAGAAAGAGGTAAAGGGTTCCATGAAATTGCAGATAAACAGTTAAAAGTAATTGCTAAACAAAGTGCTAAGTTTGATAGAGCAGAAGGATTAAACGTAACGCAAAACATGTTAGAAGCACATCCTGACATTAAAGCTATCTTTGCTCAAAATGATGAAATGGCACTTGGTGCAATCGAAGCAATTGGGGATAAGGATATTCAAGTCATTGGATTTGATGGCAACGAAGATGCAATGAAATCAATAAAAAATGGCAAACTAGATGCGACAATAGCTCAACAACCTGAACTTATGGGTAAAGAAGCAATTAAAGTGGTCAATGGACTAATGAAAGGCGACTCTGTAGATAAACAAATCAAAGTGCCATTAAAATTGAAACAAAGTAAGAACTAAATATGTTTGAAATAAAAAAGATTCTGAGACGGTAAGTCATCTCAGAATCTTTTTTAATTAATAAGTGATTGATGAGAACGTAACAATGCATAAACTGTATCTAGATGTGGTGTGTTCACGTTATGAGATTTTGCCTGTTTAAAGATAAAACCTTGTATTGCTTCGACTTCTAATGGCTGATGATTGATTATATCGTAATACATACTTGTTCCCATATGATCAGGATAGCCAGCATAAATTTGTATAATGTCATCGACGATTGTATTTGGAAACTGTATACCTGATGCTTCGGCTACTTGGTGTCCTTCTTTTAATAGTTGACGACATAGATGTTTGACTTCGTTAATTTTTAAGATTTGAGCAGTATTGTGACCAAGTGCAGTTATAGAATTAATACCTAAATTCACTAATAATTTATACCAAATTTTTTCTTCAATATTGTCTTCTAAAACCATTTCAATTTTGGTTGTATCGAATAATGCTTTTAAATGCGTTGTGGTATCATCTTTTTGCAAATGTAAACGATAATCTCGAAAATGAACGACTTCGTTTCCGGATTTTTGGCCACTTATATATACGACTGCCTGATATTTGTGTTTGAAAGGAAGTTGCGGCAATAAGCCATAACCATTTTGAGCTAAAATAAAGCACGTTTCATTATGTGCGAAATGATGTAATTTTGGAATTAGTGAATTAAGTTGGTGCGTTTTAACCGCAATGATAATAACATCAAATTGCGTATTTATGTCATCAATACTATGGACTTTGATAGTTTCATTTACAGGTTGGAGGGTCATTATCTTATTAGCACGACCGATTAATGTAACGTTTGGCAGTGATTGCTGCAGTTCATAAGCAATCGTCGTACCAACCGCACCAGGTCCAATAACAGCAATTTTCATTTTAAACCTTCCTTTCTGATTAGAATTAAACATATATGTATAGAAGTATTTGTGCACCATAAATATAATCATATAGTATAATCATTTTACTTTTCTATGTAAATTAATCTTTTAATTAAAAAGATGGATAAGCAAAGATAAATATTAGAACAGAAAATGATATGATTTTATATAGAAGTTGATATATAATATTGAATTGAAATAATGGGATAGCAACTTATAAAGTTTTGTTTAAAAATGTGGACATAAATAATAGGAGTTAATTTAAAATGAAAAATTTAGCAAAATTAGTTGAAATGAAACAAGACAAAACAAAAATTTCGATGATTACAGCATATGACTTTCCAAGTGCCAAACAAGCACAGGATGCAAATATAGATATGATTTTAGTTGGTGATTCACTTGGAATGACGGTACTAGGTTATGAAACAACAACACAAGTGACATTAGAAGACATGATCCATCACGGCAAAGCTGTACGTAGAGGTGCTGATGATACTTTTGTAGTAGTGGACTTACCAATTGGCGCAGTTGGTGTAAGTGATGAACATGATTTAAAAAATGCGATAACACTTTATCAAGAAACAAATGCCAATGCGTTAAAAGCAGAAGGTGCACATTTAGTTAATTTCATTAAGAAATCAACACAAATTGGAATACCAATCGTAGCGCATCTAGGATTAATGCCACAAAGCGTTGGTGTTATGGGATATCGATTACAAGGTAGCACGAAAGATGCGGCTAAACAGTTAATTCAAGAGGCACATGCAGTTCAAGAAGCAGGCGCAGTTGCTTTAGTATTAGAAGCAATTCCAAGTGACTTAGCTGGTTTAATTAGTGAGCAATTAGATATACCCGTTATTGGTATTGGAGCAGGAAAAGACACAGACGGTCAAGTATTGGTTTATCACGATATGTTAAATTATGGCGTTGATCGCTATGCTAAATTTGTAAAACAATTTGGCGATTTTTCAGTAGGAATTGATGCCATCATACATTATGATGAAGAAGTTAAGGCAGGCACTTTTCCAGCTGAAGCCCACACATATAAGAAAAAGATATTGAATGAGGTAAACAACAATGACTAAAGTGATTCAAACTGTATCTGAGATGCAACAAATTACACAGGAATTGAAGCGTACAGGTAAAACGATTGGCTTTGTTCCAACGATGGGAGCCTTACATGAAGGTCATTTGAGTATGATGCGTCGCTCAGTTGAAGAGAATGATATTACTGTAATTAGTGTATTTGTAAACCCTCTACAATTTGGTCCAAACGAGGATTTCGATGCCTATCCACGTCAAATTGATCAAGATGTAGCCTTAGTTGAAGCAATTAATGTTGATTATGTATTCCATCCAGCAGTAGAAGAAATGTACCCAAACAAGCTAAGTGTCACGTTAAAGGTAGGACGTCTAGCGGAAGTCTTAGAAGGTGCACAACGTCCAGGTCATTTCGATGGTGTAGTTACGGTCGTAAACAAGTTATTTAATATTATGAGTCCTAATAAAGCATACTTTGGTAAGAAAGATGCACAACAGCTCGCAATTGTTGAAAAAATGGTAGAAGATTTTAATCATCCAATTGAAATTGTAGGTATTGATATTGTACGTGAAGCGGATGGACTTGCACGTAGTTCGCGAAATGTATACTTAACTGACGACGAGAGACAAGAAGCTGTTCACTTGAGTAAAAGTTTAGAAATAGCTCAAACATTGTATAAACAAGGAGAACGACGCAGCCATATTATTGTTGGTGAGATTAAGACATATTTATCGGAATATACAAGTGGTCACATTGATGAAGTTGCAATTTATAGTTACCCTGATTTAGAAGTTGCGACAGAAATACAAGGACAAATTTTTATATCTTTAGCTGTTAAGTTTTCGAAAGCACGATTGATAGATAATATAATTTTAGGAAGTGAATAGTAAGTTATGATTAGAACGATGATGAACGGTAAGATTCATAGAGCACGTGTGACTGAATCAAATTTAAATTATGTCGGAAGTATTACAATTGATGCCGATATCTTAGACGCAGTCGACATTTTACCTAATGAAAAGGTAGCCATCGTAAATAACAATAATGGTGCCCGCTTTGAAACATATGTTATTGCTGGTGAACGAGGTAGTGGCAAGATTTGTCTTAATGGTGCAGCATCTCGATTAGTTGAAGTTGACGATGTGGTGATTATTATGACCTATGTTCAATTAGATGAACGTGAATTAGTTGACCATGCGCCTAAAATGGCTGTTATGAATGAAAAGAATGAAATTATTCAAATGATTCATGAAAAAGAAGGAACAATAATCAAATAAATAAGTGTGACAGCAGTCTGAATAACAAAATTGATTTGATCCGGTAGCTTAAAAGCTATCGGATTTTTGTGTGGGCTGTGTATCAGAGTGTTATAAACATCACCTAAAATTATAACATTTGTATAGTATAATAATATTATATAAAAATGTTATAAGATTAGAGGGATCGCTAATGAAAAAATTTCTATCACTTAGCATCACATTTAAGTTAGTGTTAACAGCCTGCAGTACACTTGAACCATCTAAAGAAAATAAAGCGGAATCTCACACGAAACAAACGGATACTAAGACAACAAAAGACAATAAAAAGCAAAATAAGGTTGATATTAAAAAGAAGGATGAAGAAAAAAACAAAGATATTATACCTAACTTTTCTGAAAGGGAAAAATTGGCTTTAGCTTTTTGTGTCGACCATGTTGACCAATATACATTAACGAAAAATGAAATTTTAACTGGATTTTATTTACCTATAGATCCAGCTGGAGAGGAACACTATAAATTAGTTGATTTTACATTAGTTAAATATGATAAACCTATTACAAATGCGTCAAAAGATATGCATTTTTACACCGTATATCCTGACAAACGAAGTTTCGCTGCCATCATCGGTGTGAATAATGAGAAGATATTCTTAGGAGGAACGCAAGCTGCAATCAGTGATTATAATGAATTAATGCAACATGGAAGAGAAGTAAATTTAAAAGATGTCTATTTAAAAAATAATAAAGCCTTGCCAGAATTAGTAAGTAAAATGCATATTGATAATAAGTATCCTGAAATAAGTTATGACGAGAATGGAATGTCTAATAAAGAGATAGAACGATCGGGTGTAGTAGGTTTACATCTTTGAAATCAAATCTATCAAATTATTGCAGACTTTGAAGGTATTAGTTTAAAAGATTCAGGTTATTTATAGGAAGATGTGAAGCTACTTAATTCAAATGAAGATTGGTCGGTACGATATCGTAATCAAGATGGAGAAATCGTTGGTTCTTATAGAAATATGAATGACAAAATTCAAAAGCTCGAAGCTAATGGAAATGTAGTTAAAGAAAAAAAGTTGAATAGTATATAAAAACGCTCAGAATGCAATATATTAGTTTTCTGAGCGATCTTTATATTTAACATATTCCTCTAAGGATTGACCAGATTGTTGTACTTTAGTCGCATTGTTTTTTCCTAGGTAACGCAAATGCCACGGTTCATATTGGTAGCCTGTGATCTGTTCTTTACCTTTTGGATAACGCACGATAAAACCATAACGATGCGCATGTCGCGCAATCCATTGTCCTTCCTTTGTTTCTCCAAATTGTTCACGTAAATTAGCATCTGATCCAATAGCACCCACATCATAACTTAACCCACTTTGGTGTTCAGAAGTGCCAGGACGTGCACTATAACGGTCTGCATTTTCTTCACCATCGCGCGCAACATATTGATTATATAAATTCACTTGTGTTTCGTAACTTCTAAATCCACTAATCTTATAAAGACTCACACCATCTCTTTCAGCATCAGTAAACATTTGTTGTAATGCACGTTGTGCTTTAGGCTCCTCACCAGGATTGTAATCAGATGGTAGTTTAGTTGTTTTATTAACGATTAAAATGCCGTCATAGTATGTTCTACCGTTTATGACTTCCTTCTTCTTTTGTTCATTGCCAGTAGTTTTAGTCGATGCATTACGATCATTCTTATTTTCTACGTCTCGTTCAAAGCTACATGCACATAAAATTAAGGTACTCAAAATTAAAATTGAAAGAAACTTCTTCACAATATAATTCCTTTCCAAAAATATTTTAATATCATATTATTCATTACAATGTAAGATTAGCATAAAAAAGCAAATGAATTAAGATGAAATATAACAATATTACATATAAATTAGATTTTGACAAATGTAATAATATTTTGTAAATTGTAATTAAAGTGAAATATTATTCTTTTTAGAGGTGATGTTTATTGCATGGTAGTTTGATTATTATTGAATCATCTTTAAGCGATTTAAATCCCTCGGAACGTAGAGTTGCAGAGTATATTCTTGAGCATCCAGATGAAATTATTAATTATTCCGTACAAAAACTAGCAGACCTAACAAACGTCAGTGTGGCAACGGTTGTTAGGTTATCAAAAAAGCTGAAATGTAAGGGCTTTCAAGACTTAAAGCTAAAAATCGCTTATGACTTAAACGAACCGGGGAATTATCAACGTGGTTATGCAGAAATAGATAAAGATTATTCAATTGAAGAAGTTACGCAATCTGTATTTCATAACAATACTAAGACTTTAAGAGATACAGAAAGAATTTTATCAACAGAAAACATTAAACATGCTTTTGAGTTAATTGTTAATTCGAGAAAAACTTGTATCTATGGTATTGGAGCTTCAGCTCTTATTGCACAAGATTTTAAGCAAAAACTAACACGTATTGATTATTGGTGTGATGTCGGAAATAGCTTTGATGAACAAGTTACTTTAAGTGCTAATCTTTCTTCAGAAGATGTAGTAATTGCTATATCAAGTTCAGGTCAAACTAAAGATATAGTTAATTCTACTCAGTTAGCCAAAGAGAAAGGTGCAAAAGTAATTTCTATAACGAAATATGGTAATAATCCTATATCTAATTTATCAGACGTACAGCTGTTTGTTAGTTCTTCCGAAAAAGCAAAAAGAAGTGGAGCAATGAGCTCAAGAATTGCAATGTTAAGTATCATTGATATTTTGTATATTTGCATTGCTAGTAATGATTATTTAAGCAACCGTCAGAAACTAGAAAATACAAGAAAAGCTATAAAAAATAATAAATTCAAATAGAGGAGTGTTTTAAATGAAAGTAATTATGGTTTGTTCAGGTGGAATGTCAAGCGCAATGGTTGTTGACTCAATAAAGAAACAAGCAGATAAGGAAAATTATGATCTTGAAATTAAAGCGGTTGGATCAGAGGAATTTGAGAATCAAATTGAAAATTACGATTTAGGGCTAGTTGCTCCACAAGTTAAGCATCGTTTAGATAAGTTTAAAAAGATGGGAGATGAAGTTGGGAAACCAGTTGATGTAGTTGATCCAATGGGTTATACACCAATAGGTGCGCCTAAAATTTTAAAACAAATTAAAGGATACGATAAATAATATAAATGTTTGGGAGATGGTTTTATGCAAAAGATATTACAATGGCTTGAAAAAGTATTAATGACACCAATGGCAAAGGCATCTGAGCAAAGACATTTAGTTGCCATTCGTGATGGTATTATTGCAACGTTACCATTGATTATTGTCGGATCATTCTTCACTTTATTTGCGTCACCACCAATACCCTATCTTGCAGATTTAGTACAACCACATGCTGAGAAGATAATGATCGCAAATAGAATGACATTAGGTTTAATGGCTTTATACGCAGCGTTTTGTATGGGGTATAATTTATCAAAATCATACAAAATGGATGGTCTTTCAGGTGGTTTACTTTCATTAGCAACCTTTCTAATGATGAATATTCCATTAAATTTAGATGATAAATTAGCTAAAAAAGATGCTGTTGGATATGTGTTGCCTATGGCAGATTTAGGAGGTTCTGGTTTATTTGTAGCTATCATTTCTATGATATTTGCAGTAGAAATAAGTCGATTAGTTATTAAATCAGGTTTTACTATTAAAATGCCGGAACAAGTTCCTAGTTCAGTTGCCAGATCTTTTGAATCCTTAATTCCAGCAACTTTAGTTATTATCATTTCATGGTTCATTCGTGTGATTTTAAATATAGATTTAAATAAGATTGTTAACATGCTATTTGAACCGCTTGGCAAATTTGCAGGTGATTCATTATTAGGTGCTTTAATACCAGTATTCTTTATTGTTCTTTTATGGGCTGCAGGTATACATGGTGTTGCTGTTATGGGAGCTGTTTTCCAACCGATTTGGTTCTCACTTTTAGATCAAAACATAGACGCAAAGGCAGCTGGAGAGCAACTTCCTAATATAGTTGTAGAACCGTTTTTCCAATGGTTTGTTTGGATTGGAGGAGCAGGTGCAACGTTAAGTTTGTGTATATTAATGGTTTTCTCTAAATCAGAGTATCTTAAAAAAGTAGGGAGATTCTCAATTATTCCTAGCATATTTAATATAAATGAACCTCTTATTTTTGGAACTCCATTAGTAATGAATCCTATTCTAGCTTTACCATTCATATTTATTCCTTTGGTTTTAACGACTATCACGTATTTTGTTTTTAAATTAGGATTAATTGCAAAAATTACAATTTTAGCACCTTGGACATTACCAGGACCTATCGGTGCATTGTTTGCCACTAACGGAGATTGGAAAGCACTGATATTAGTATTAATTAATTTACTTATTGCAATCGTGCTTTATTATCCTTTCTTTAAAAAATATGAGCGTGAAATGTTAGCTCAAGAACAAAGTCTTTATGAAGATTCTGCAGAAAAAGAATAGGATAGGTGACTTGTTATGGAAAATAAAAATGAAGCAGAGATATTTGAAATTATTGCACATGGAGGAAATGCGAAAAGTTTAGCTTATGAAGCATTAAATAGTGCTACTGAAGGAAATTTTGAGGAAGCAAAAAAATTTTTAGATGAATCAGAGCAAGAAATGGCAGAAGCTCATAAAACACAAACACGTTTAATTCAAGATGAAATTAATGGTGAAAAAGTAGATACTTCGCTATTAATGATTCATGCACAAGACCATCTTATGACAGCATTGAGTGAAAAAAGTTTAATTGAAAAGATGATTGAACTATATAAAAAGTTAGAAGAGAAGTGATATTCCATGAGACTTTTGTATATATTAAGTTTATTAATTCTATTAATTTTTTGCTTAAAGCTATCACAATTGATTATTAAGAAAGTAGTGATTAACAGATGGTTACTTTTAGTAATTATGCCATTTATCATTGGTATTCCAATTTTAATTTTCGATGAAATTAATAAATTCGGATGGATAATTATATATTTTTTGATTACATTCAATAGTATTTTATTTTTTGAAAAATCAAGACAATTACTTGAAAATAAAAAAATTAAAGGTGTTATCTATAAATCTGAGGAGGGCAAATAAATGCATCGATTAGGTATCTCAATTTATCCTACACAATCTGACTTAGAGATGATGAAAGATTATATTGATAATAGTGTGAGATATGGTTTTAAACGAATATTTACTAATTTGCTATCTGTGAAACAAGAAGAACGTGAAATTTTTGAAAAGTTTAAGGAAATTGTTAAATATGCCAATAAGAACGGTATGGAGGTCATAGCTGATATTAATCGAGAAGTGTTTAAAGACCTTCAAATAGATAATTTAGATTTAACATTTTTCGATCAATTGGGAGTTTCTGGAATTAGAATTGATTCAGGCTTTTCAGCACAAGAAGTAGCAAAAATGACTCATAATAAGCAAAATATGTATATTGAATTAAATATAAGTACGAGTGCAACATTTATTAATGATGTTCTAAATTATAAGCCTAACAAAGACAATTTGATTGGATGTCACAACTTTTATCCACAGCAATATACAGGTTTATCATTTAATCATTTTCAAGAAACATCAGAATCATATAAGCAACATCAATTGACGACTGCAGCATTCGTAACATCTCAACATGGCAATATAGGACCATGGAAAGTAATGGAAGGATTACCTACATTAGAAGACCACAGAGATTTACCCATTGAAGTCCAAGCAAAGCACTTATTAATGACTGGACTAATTGATGATATTATTATTAGTAACGCTTATGCTACCAATGAAGAGTTATATGCATTATCCAAGATTAATTTATCAATGCCTACACTTAATATTGAGTTGAACCCTGATATTTCAAATTTAGAAAAAAAGATTATTTTGGAAGAAGAGCACTTTAATCGTGGCGATGTCTCAGACTATGTTATTCGCTCAACAATGAGTAGAGTACATTTTAAAGATAGAGAATTTCCACCACATAATACTTCTAAAATTGAAAAGGGAGATATTTTAATTTGTAATGAAACTTATGGTCATTATAAGGGAGAAATGCAGATAGCACTTCAAAATATGGGAAATAGTGGTGTGAAAAATGTTATTGGTAAAATTACTGAAGATGAACATTTTTTATTAGATTTAATAGAACCTTGGCAATCTTTCGTGTTGAATGTGAAAGAATAGGATTGATTTAACAATGAATATTAATAAGAAATATTATATTGGTATTGATGGCGGAGGAACAAAAACGGCAGGTGTGATTGGTAACAACTATGGAGAAATAGTTGGATATACTATAGCTGAATCTACAAATATACAGGTTAAAGGGCTAGATTCTGCCAAAACGACATTAATGAATATGATATCGATATTAAGAACACAAGCGAAGATAGAGTTAAATGATATTAACACTATATATTTATCTTTAAGTGGTGCCGGGAGAGAATTAGAAAAAAACTTAATCATTAAATCATTGGAAGAGTACAAATTGCATAGGATAAAAGTTATTGTTGAAAATGACGCCATATGTGCTTTGGCATCGGGTACATATGGAGAATCCGGTATTGTACTTATAGCTGGTACTGGATCTATATCATATTGCTATAATAAGAAAACAAATGAATTAAATAGAGTTGGTGGATGGGGATATGTACTAGGTGATGAAGGTAGTGGATATGATATAGGTAGGCAAGCACTTGTTGCAATAATGAAAAGTTATGATGGAAGAGGTAAGTCTACTCAATTAACTGAAGCAATTAAGAAACATTTAAGTCTAAGACATGAAACAGATATAATTCCATACGTGTATCAAAATTTAGAGATGCGATCAAATATCGCTTCATTAGCAAAAGTAGTTTTTGAAGTTGCTCGAAATGGTGATGATGTTGCTATAGAAATTATTAATAACAGTATAGATTCATTGATTGAGTTAGTTAAGGGTGCGTTTCTTTCAATTGATAAAAAACAATATAAACCACCTATCGTATTATGTGGGGGTCTATTTTCTAATCTTGAGTTTAAAGATAACGTTATTATTAAGTTGAAGAAGACATATCCAAGTAATGAAATTATAATACCTAAATTCCCACCCGTAATTGGAGCTTATGTATTGTCTTTAATAGAAAATAATCAGAATAAATTTACTCGAACGATTCAACAAGCTGTTGAAAATAGTTGGAACGACATTAATAAATTATATTAAAAAAGAGTGCTCCAAAAATTATAATGGAGCACTTTTTTTGCAAGAAATACTTTCAAATAAGTATTTACAAAGTACACTTTTATAAATAAAATATAGTATAATTAATTGATTTTAAAAATGCAAATGATATGAGGAGACATAGATGAAGAAACTATTATTTATGTGTGGGGTGTTTTTACTTTTACTTGCAGCTTGTGGTTCTAATGATGGTTCCAAAGAAGATAGCGCTAAAACGAAATCTAACGCGGAACAAACAAAATCTAAGAAGTCTAAAAAAGACCAAAAGCTGGAAAAGGAAGTAGCAAAGCTTTCTGAAAAACAAAAATTAGCACTTGCCTTCTGTGTGGAGGATGTTGACCGATATACATTGACTAAGAATGAAATTCTAACTGGAATTTATGAATACAAACTTGCGACTGGAAATAAAAACTTTAAACTAGTTGATTTCAAACTTGTGAAGTACGATGATAGCATCAAAAATGCTCCAAAAGGTATGAATTTCTATAATGTATCACCTAATAAAGGGAACTTTGAAGCATTAATCGGAGTTAGTAATGATAAAATCTTTATCGGACGTATGCAATCTGGTTCATTAGATTACAAAGATTTATTAGGAAAAGGTAAAGAAGTAAAATTAATTGATGTCTATAAAGCGAATAAAGACAACAAAGCTTTACCAGAATTAACTGATAAGATAAATATTGTAGATAATTTATCTAAAAAAGATAAAGAAAATAACAATCCATTATCTGCAGAATACTTAGAGAAATCAGGAACAGTTAATACACATTTCCGTAACCAAGTGTATCAAATGATTTCAGATTTCGAAGGTATTGCAGTAGGTAAGACAAACTATTTATGGGACGATGTTAAAATGGTTGGTCATAGTGGGGATTGGATTGTGAATTATCGAAATAAAGATGGAGAAATTTTAGGTACATATAAAACTAAAAATAATAAAATTATTAAGTTAGATGCTAACGGTAAAGTTATAAAGCAAGAAAATTAATAAGCTCACACTAAAGTTCTTAGGTTAATTGAATTAGCTTGAGAACTTTTTATATAGGGTTTTATAATTATGGCAGTATGATACGATAAAGATAAGGGGAAGACGGCAATTAAAATCATACAAAGGAGTTTATGCTTATGAATCCAAAAGTAAGTTTTGGCGAAGCATTTAAGTTGTTTTGGAAAAATTATTTTAATTTCAAAGGTCGCTCAAGACGAAGTGAATACTGGTTTATGCAATTATGGCATTTAATATTTTATGGACCCGCTCTGATTCTTTATATTATGTCATTAATCATGATTATGCTCTCAGCAGGGTTTCAATCTGAAGCTTTATCCATTGTAAGCGTAGTTATGTTAGTTATCGCAATTATTTATATAGTTTTATACGCAATTATTACATTCATTCCTAATTTAGCAATGACAGTCAGACGTTTCCATGATACGAATCGTACGATGTTTATTCCTATTTTATCAGTTGTATTAGGTGTGATATCTTTTATTGTCCAATTGATTTGGAATATTAGTGACCCTAATGGTGAAAATGGTTGGGCATTGCTATTTATTCTCCTATTTGCTCTAGTACAATTTGCTATTTCAATTTATCAGTTAGTAATCACATGCTTAAATAGTAAATTTAATAAAAATAAATATGGAGAAAGTCCTAAATTCAAAGGACATTATGAATAATTCAATGTTCTAATTCAATATGCTTATCAACATAAATTAAGGTTCAACGTGCAGTTAATGATTAACCACGTTGAACCTTTTTAGTATATCTATTTACGTTTACCTACATGCCATTTCCAATATGTGAACATGCGTAGGAGATATTCTAATGGACCATATCGGAAGTGTCTTTGATGCAATGTTGCTAATAGCACTAAAACAATATAGATAAATACGAATAAAATGCTTGTGTAAATGAGTATATCTTTGCCAAATAATCCTAGACCGTAACTATAGAAGATGAGTGTACCAATGATACTTTGTGTAATGTAAACGGTAAGAGATATTTTGCCGGCATTTTCCAAACCTTTAAAAATTGGATGTTTCTCATAGTGTTGATATAAATATTTAAATAAACTCATGTAACCTAAAGATAAAACAGGTCCAAATATAGCTACAAGCGTTCCTGAAATTTTGTCGTTGCCTAACCAAAGTAGAGTTGATTTGGCAATAATAGATACTGGAATAAGGTATATAAATAGTTTCGACGACCAAAAGTGCCTTGCATCTTTCTCGAACCAACCACATCTAGAAAGAAAGATTCCTAAAGTGAATAATGGTATTTCAAAAAGTATAGCTATCAAGAAGATAGCACCTTTATTATCACCTAATTGATCTTCTAACTCCGCAAATTTAGGAGATGTCGCTATATCATCTACGTGATGGATATCGTTATAACTACCTTCTGTATAAATCTTTTGCACTTTATGAATATATGAAGCTGAATCATATTTGTCAGATGATGTAGACGCTTTTGAATCATCAAACATAGACCAAATACCCATCACGAGCATGAGAGAAATAATTACAATATTAAACCATTTGAAAGCTTTGGTACTTAGTGAAATAAAAGGTATTACACATAACATAGCTAAACTATAAGCCAATAATATATCGCCTTCCCATATGTAACTTGCATGGATAAAGCCTAATATAAGTAAGAAAATGGCACGACGTAATAATTTTAATCTAGGCCGTGGCAATCCTTTTAATTTCATAGACTGATAAAGTTTATCCATCGAAAAGCCAAACAGTATTGCAAAAATAGGTAAAAAACTTTCTTCAACAAGTATGATGATAAGGTTGAATATTCCTTGGTTTACAGGGTTTAAATGGAAATGTTCGATGTAGTCTTTGCCAGATAAACTAAATTGAAATATAAGTAGATTAGCAAGAAATATACCTAATAAGCTGAACCCTCTTAAACTATCAGCAATTGTAATTCGTTTCATAATGTCACCTCAATACTCACAGTAAACAATAATGATAAAATCTAGCATAATTTCGTCTTAAATCTACCTTAAATCATCAATTAAACTATAAAGAAGCGTGGTGACAAAATCACAATTTGATCTCATCATCCCACTTATATAGATAATGATTTACATTAAACAATGTTAATACAAATCTTTAACCTGATCCTTAGCTCTTTTGTAGATTTTGTTAGGGAAGTTAGTAATTCGCAACAATTCAATTGCATTTCTCGTATTCGCTTTACCTTTTTTAATCTTGTAATCAAAGTGGATTTCATCGTTTTCAATCGTTTCATTAAAGTGATAGTTTTGATAATTGTCCTTTAATAATTCTGAAAGTTCGATATCATGTGTCGCTGCTACAATTCTGTACTCTGGTTGATGATTCAAATATGATAATACAGATTCTGATGCTGCAATACGTTCAGTTGTATTCGTGCCTTTAAAGATTTCATCGATGAAACAGTACACTGGCATATGCGTCTCTATATCGAAAAGACGACGAATAGATTTCAACTCAGCCATGAAGTAACTATCGCCCGACAGAACATCATCGGCATTAGCCATTGACGTATAAACTAAGCCGGGACGATAGCTAAACGCATCCGCCGTCGCAGTTTCTATCGTTTGTGCAAGAATAAGGTTAATTGCTACAGCTTTCATAAATGTTGATTTTCCTGATGCATTCGACCCCGTTAGTAGAATATTGTGGTTAATGTCGAGGTCGTTTGGGACTGCATTTTCCAGTAAAGGATGAATCAAATTAGTGAATGTTAATGTTTGCTCATTTGAAAAGGCAGTCGGCTCACAATAAGTGTCTAATGTGCGTCGATACATGGCTAATGAATAGTGATTATCTAAGGTGCTTACATAGTCATAGCAGGCCATTACCTCGTCTTGATATCGATAATACGTATGCTGGATGATATGAAAAAGGAAATAATCTACCATGAATGCCATCTTGAGTAACATGATAAATGCGCCGCCGATATCTTGATCGCCCACTTTACCTAGTAGACCACTAAATAAACGTGCCCCTTTAAAGTGACTAAAGTTCGTATTAATTTCTGGTGTGCCTTTAATTTGGTCGAGATGATAACCTTCCTTAAGGACTTTCGCTGTATAGAATAATGACTTTAAATCTTGATCATAAGTACGTTTCAGGGTACCGGATAATACAATATTTAGTAGAATCGAAAATAAAGTTATAAGTACTCCAGTTGATGGAGAAATGAAACAAATAATGAGTCCAATAAATGGTAGAAATGGACAAATCATAAATAAATTATTTCGCTTTATTGCTTTAAGTTGATCAGGGAAGATAGGGTACACCACTTTACCAATAGAAGCGAGATGATAAGATACATTGACCCTAAATGTTTCATCATTATTAAATTGGTCTAATAGTTGTTTGTTATTAACCTTAAACATATTGCGTAATGTGGCAAACCAACGCATTTCCCCAATAGCCGTGAAGTTAAAGTTACTACGATGGAAGATTTCTTCCATATTTAAATCTGACCACGTTTTATCATCGATGAGGTTGTTATGTTGTTCACGTTTGAGTTTGAATTGATAATCGAAGTGGGAATTTGGGCGTATGAAGTTCTCAATAGGCTTCTTATTACGCCAAAGTGTATGTATGTGGTTGATCAATTTCCTCTTGTCTATTATTGTCACAACAACATTTACAATCAAGCCTAATATGATAATACCGATTACCAATAATGCATAGGTCTGATAAATATTCATAACTAAACTCCTTATAAAAATTAAATCATCTACACAATTATTTCATAATTTTATGCAATTAACAAAAGTAGATAAGATAAAAAATTTCAATTCATACATTAGAGGTTTATACACATCGAAATGATTAAATTTTTAATTGCTTCATATTGGTTTCTTAGTGTACATCAGTTATGCTTATAGAGAAATGTAAAAACACAATTGGGTTGGTAGTCCCAATGCAAATGTAATCATTTGTCAGTAACCTTCCTCCTCAGGTCGTCCCTCATTTCAAGTTATATATAGAGGAGGGACAATCATTGGAATTATCAATATTTCATGATGGTCAGTTTTTCATAGGATTGGTTGAATATAGGGAAGAAGATAGGGTTAAGTTGGTGAAATTTACCTTTGGAACTGAGCCAAATAGTGCTGAAATTTTTAATTTTATTTATGGTCATTTAGATGAATTGATAAATCAAACGAAAGTTTCCATTGAAAAAAAGAAACCAAAAAAAGTAAATCCTAAACGTTTACAAAGGCAAGTTGCTAAAGAACAGAAACAACCTAAAACTTCTACTTATGCTCAAAAAGCAATCAAAAAAGAGCAAGAAATGAAAAAAGTGCAAAGTAAAAAGAGTAAGAAATTAAAGAAAGAACAGACAAAAGCATGCAAACGACAGCTTAAAGTTCAAAAAAATAAGCAAAAGAAAAAGGGACATTGAGTCTCGCGAAAATAGGATCTCAAACATTTTATATGTATGAGGTTCTATTTTTATTTAATCATTCGCCTTATAACTTTGCCACATAGATTTCATGTCATTGCTCATGATATGCTTATTGATGACATAGGAGGATTTGACTGATATGAAAGATAAATATATATCATCTATAACTCATTATTCACATCGCCATCAACGACATTTTGTAGGTGAACGTTTATGATGACTTTTTTAGCCATTCTCGTTTTTGTTATTACTTTGATTTTTGTTATTTGGCAACCTAAAGGACTAGATATAGGAATTACTGCTGTTGTAGGCGCAGTTTTAGCACTTATTACAGGAGTTGTTGGTTGGTCTGACATCGTGGAAGTAACAGATATTGTTTGGAACGCAACTTTAACATTTGTCGCTGTCATCTTGATTTCACTTATTCTGGATGAAATTGGTTTCTTTGAATGGGCTGCATTACATATGGTTCGAGCATCTAAAGGGGACGGTTTCAGAATGTTTGTTTACATTATGCTCCTCGGTGCGATAGTGGCAGCATTTTTTGCGAATGATGGTGCTGTACTTATCTTAACGCCAATCGTTTTAGCGATGGTACGTCATCTTGGATTTAGTAAGAAAGTGATCTTTCCTTTCATTATCGCAAGTGGCTTTATCGCTGATGCAACGTCGTTACCTTTTACGGTGAGTAACTTAGTGAATATTGTTTCTGCGGATTACTTCTACATTGGATTTGTAGAATATTTGAGTCATATGCTAATACCAAATATATTCTCACTTCTAGCAAGTATCATTGTATTATGGATTTATTTTCGAACAACGATTCCAAAGACCATTGATATTCGAAAGGTTTAAAGTCCTGGTGCCGCGATTAAAGATCAGAAACTATTTCGCATATCTTGGCTTGTTTTAGTAATATTATTAATAGGTTATCTTGTCAGTGAGTTTATACACGTACCAGTGTCTCTGATTGCCGGAATTGTCGCTATTATCTTACTACTCTTGGCACGCCAATCAGATGTTGTTTCTACTGGAAAAGTAATCAAAGGTGCGCCATGGAATATCGTGATTTTTTCATTAGGTATGTATTTAGTCGTATTTGGACTTAAAAATGTTGGCATTACAACCATCTTAGGTCATATATTTGCATCTATATCTGCGCATGGTTTATTTACTAGCATTATGGGCGTAGGTTTTATCTCTGCAATTTTATCATCTATCATGAATAACTTACCGACCGTTTTAATTGATGCGATAGCAATACATCAATCACAAGTGACAGGTATCCTTAGAGAAGGTATGATTTATGCGAATGTAATAGGGTCTGACTTAGGTCCGAAGATTACACCTATAGGTTCATTAGCCACTTTATTATGGCTTCACGTTTTAGCTCAAAAAGATGTCAAAATATCATGGGGCGTTTACTTTAAAACAGGAATAGTCATTACGATTCCAGTACTCTTTTTCACGTTGCTAGGACTATTTCTTACATTACTCATTTTTTAAAAGGTGAAAATCATAATTCGCAATGAGAATAACAGTTAGGCATTCATACGTATCTTTTGAGAATAGACAAACATAGGGTTTGAATTTTTTGATACTATTGTAAAGTATATTCAAGAGAAGTTAGATTGCTCACCATCCCAAAATGTTAATGTATAAATCGACCATTCAAACAGTTAATTGCTAACTTTTATACACCGTGCAGTCTA
This sequence comes from Staphylococcus sp. HMSC14D10, assembly GCF_001808125.1. NCBI lineage: Bacteria > Bacillati > Bacillota > Bacilli > Caryophanales > Staphylococcaceae > Staphylococcus > Staphylococcus sp. HMSC14D10. The sequence goes on from NZ_KV792237.1 coordinate 66,746, forward strand.
ACCTCCTTGTAATATAAGGCTTAGATATATACATAGTTGAATATACATATTTCGTCACTATTAATTGGAAGTATACTTTTTAAAGATAATTGATTAGTTTAGTGAGAATAACTTAAGTGAGGTAACGGATGTTTCGTCTATGATCCGTCTATCTCATTTTTTTACGTTTTAGAGTTGATTTGTAAGTACAATATGCTAATTACATTTAAACGAGTATATATGTTTGTGAAAATAGAGATTCATAGTATCTTGAACGTATAAATATTCTAATTCTATTGAGTTGAGAATGTGAAAGCATTAATTGTAAGTATTTATAGGTTTAGCACATCGCTGAAATGATAAAAATAACAAATGTAATTTAAATTGTAAATGTATATCATATGATAAATAGGGTATGATGTATATAATCATCTGATGATATACATTCTATTCTATTTAAGGTGTTGATGAGTTATGGAAGAAAAGAAGCATAAGAAATTTAAGTTTAAGACGCCTCATACATATGCTTTATTAATGTTTGTTATTTTTCTAGCTTGGTTATTAACTTACATTATTCCAGCTGGTGAATATGCGCGTGAAAAGAAAGGTGATCAAACACTTGTCGTTTCAGGAACATACCATACTGTGGAATCGGCAAATGTCAATTTCCTCGAAATATTCAGGTCAATTCCTGAAGGACTAATCAGTGGCGGAGAAATCGTATTCTATATATTCCTAGTAGGTGGTGCCTTTGGCATTATTCATAAGACGGGTGCTTTCGAAAATGGTGTAAACAAAGCAATGAGAATGTTAGGGAAGGCCAATTTCCTAATGATTCCATTGACGATGACGATATTCTCTATATTAGGATTTACAATTGGATTAGCAGAAGAAACAATTATCTTTGTTCCAATTGGCATTATAATCGCTCGAACATTAGGTTACGACGCCTTAACAGGTGCTGCAATGGTTATTTTAGGTGCTGCCAGTGGTTTCAGTGGAGGTATGTTAAATCCCTTTACAGTTGGTGTGGCACAAACCGTTGCTGAACTACCAATGTTCTCAGGCTGGGGTTTACGTACAATTATCTATTTATTTATCTTAACTGCAGCCATTTCTACAGTTATGTTATATGCACGTAAAGTGAAGAAAGATAAGTCAAAAAGTATTGTGTATGAGCTAGAAAAAGAAGAAGGTCATATTATTCAAGAAATCACTTATCAACACTTTAGTAAGAGACAAGCAGCTAGCTTACTTATTATAGTTGCTACAATTCTATTTAACGTATTTGGCATATTTGTATTCGATTGGACGTTTAATGAGATGAGCGCCAATTTCTTACTTGCTGGTATTGTTGCAGGTTTAGTAAGCGGACTTGGATTAAATGGTACATTTGACGCATTAATTGAAGGAATGCAGAACATTTTATTTGGCGCAATGATTGTTGGATTCGCTAAAGGAATCGTTGTTATTTTGGAAAATGGTAAAATCATCGATACGATTGTTCATGGCATGACAACATTGCTATCAGATATACCAGCTTCATTTGTTATTATTGCTATGTTTATATTACAGTTCTTACTTAATTTCTTTATACCATCTGGATCGGGTCAAGCATTAACAACAATGCCATTAATGGTACCAATATCAGATTTACTGCATATTAATCGTCAGTTAACGGTACTCGCTTTCCAATATGGTGATTCAATCAGTAACATTTTATTCCCAACTTCAGCAATCTTAATGGGAGCATTAGCTGTTGGACGAATTACTTATACTCAATGGATTAAATTTGTGTGGAAGTTGATACTATTATGGGTAATTATTTGTGCTGTGGCGATGTCGATTGCGCTTATAATTGGTTATTAAAAATTTCTCAAGAAGCACTTGGAAATTTGTTTAAAGGCTTGATAGGTAAGACTAACGCTTGTCTGAAGTTAGTAGGAATTACGTCTAACAAACGCTGTCATAACAATGTAAAGGAGGGTTTCTAAATAAATAGGAACCCGCCCTTTAAATGCTTGGATTTATCAATTATTTAAAAGATTATAAAAATCTATAAAACAACACATAACAAAGATGTGTCGATTTTGTTATAAAGATTTTGCTCAATTCAAAATAGTTTTAGTATATAATACTGTGTAACACCATTTGAAAGGAGCAACTTATGAACTTAAATAGTATTAATTTAGTTTCAGGTATTTTATGCTTATTATCATTTTTATTAGTAGTTTCTATCATGTTTACGAGCATGTTCTGGTTTCTTCCAGGATTGTTTGTGATGTTATTAGCTATTATTGCAAATGTCTTAGGCATCTTGAAAGGCAATAAAGCCATAAATATTACAATGTTAATTTTAAATATTGTATTTTTAGTTATTTTCTCAAGCCCTTTATTATTAGCTTAATATTTTGAGAAAATTATATATATCTTAAATTTCCAGAGGAAGTGGGATAGAAATTAATGTAATGATTAATTTCTGTGCTCGCTTCTTTTTTATTTATCCTTAATAAGGGTATATAGAAGGTATAGATAAAGATAGCTAAGGGGGATTTATAATGGATGTAAGATTTCCGATAGGAGAATTTGAAGCGCCAACAAATTCAACATTAATTGATGTGAAACAATGGATGAGTGAAATTGAAGCATATAGTGATCAGTTGAAGGAAACGGTTCGTCAATTGAGTGATGAGCAGTTAGAACGTCGTTATCGAGAAGGAAGTTGGACGGTTAGACAATTAGTACATCATATTGCAGATTCTCAGATTAATTTGTATGAAAGATTGAAAATGGCACTGACTGAAGATGACGTAACGGCGTTCATGTTTAATCAAGAATGTTGGGCAGAGTTGCCAGACTCTAAATTACCTATGCAAGTTTCAATTACTATTTTAGAGGGACTCAACCAACGCATTGTAGAGATGGGAAATCATGTTACTGAAGGTGAATTAAATCGTTCTATCAAGTTATCAGATGGTAGCAATGTACCGGTTTCAGAATTACTTGCGAAATTATCATGGCATGAGCGTCATCATTTAGAGCACATTAAGATTGCATTATCCGACCAAGGCGTATCAAAAGAGTAGTAAATACAGTTATAAAGTTGAGCGTCTACAACTTAAGAATGAACTTTGTCGAAAGCAAGTGTAATTCATCAAACTAATATGATAAAACTGCTATAATCTGTACCTACCAAGAGAAAGATAGGGGAGGAAGTTTCATGAAGGAACAAGTTTTAGTAACTGGAGGGACAGGTTTTTAAGGTTTACGTATTGTCGCGGAATTATTAAAGCAAGATTATGGTGTACGTGCAACAATTCGTTCGTTATCTAAGAAAGATACTATTTTAGAAACATTAAAGGCACAAAATATTGATACGCAAAATTTAGCATTTGTTGAAGCGGATTTATCTAAAGATGATAACTGGGAAGATGCTATGGAAGATTGCACCTATGTGATGAGTGTAGCATCGCCTGTAGTGATGGGTAGTGTCAGCGTAACTGATGAACAATCGATCAATAAACAAGCCGTTGAAGGTATTCAGCGTATCTTGAGAGCTGCCGAGAAAACGAATGTGAAGCGTGTAATAATGACTGCAAACTTTGGCGCAGTAGGATTTAGTAATAAAGATAAATCTAGTGTGACAGCAGAAGAACATTGGACTAATCCAAATGAAAAAGGACTTTCTGTTTATGAGAAGTCTAAATTAATTGCTGAGCGAGCAGCGTGGGACTTTGTGAATGCTACTGAAAATCACATTGAGTTTGTGACAATCAATCCTGTTGCTATACTTGGACCATCATTAAATCAACATATGTCATTAAGTTTTCAATTTGTAGAAAATATTGCTAGTGGCAAAATGAAACGTATCCCTAATATTCCAATGAATATCGTAGATGTCAGAGACGTTGCACAATTACATGTTTTGGCAATGAAGACGCCAGAAGCAAATGGTAAACGTTTTATCGCCACTGCAGATGGACAAATCTCTATGCCTGAAATCGCACAATTAATTAAAAAAGAACGCCCTGAATTAGCAAGTAAAGTTTCAACTAAGACCATTCCAGATTTCGCAATTAAGCTAGGCGCTAGATTTAATAGTGAAGCACAAGAAGGTAAGTTATTACTTGAAATGAATAGAAATGTTAGTAATCAGCAAGCACGAAATGTTTTAGGTTGGACGCCAAGTTACACTCAAGAAGAAGCCATTCTAGCATCTGTTGACTGTATGAGAGACTATCACATTTTAAAATAAACATAATTGAATAATACATTTAAGCAAACACCTTTATCTTCATTGTTGTAAATAGAAGATAAAGGTGTCTTTTTACTTACAAATTTGGAAAACGCTTACTTTTCTCTTGTTTCATCAAAAATACATATGCTAGGATAAGTCTGTGATAACGTTTTCATAATAAAAAGTAAGGTGAAACGATGGATAATACACAAATCAAACAATTTATTGAAGATGGTCATTTAACAGTGGGTATTGAGTTCGGTTCAACGCGTATTAAAGCAATTGCGATTGATGACCAATGTCAAACCCTCGCAACAGGTTCATTCGAATGGGAGAACAGTTACCGTAATGGTTATTGGACGTATTCGATGAACGATGCATGGGTAGGCATTCAAAAAGCATATGGCGCAATGACTCAAGAGTTAAAAGAGAAATACGATGCAACCGTGAAACAACTTGCTTCTTTAGGTATTAGTGGTATGATGCATGGCTATTTACCGTTTGATGACAATGACGATTTACTCGTTCCATTTAGAACGTGGCGTAATAACAATGCTAATAAAGCAGCTGAAATCTTACGAGAGGGCTTTCAAGTGAATATTCCTGAACGTTGGAGTATTGCACAACTTTATCAATCTGCATTAGATCAAGAAGCGCATGTTGAGAAAGTAAGCTATATGACGACACTTGCGGGATACATACACTGGTATCTAACCGATGAGAAAGTATTAGGTATTGGAGATGCGTCTGGTATGTTCCCAATTGATAGTGAGACACAAGACTATCGTGACGATATTATTGAACGCTTTAATAAGAAGTTTTCTGAAAAGGGTTACACACAAGATGTTAGAGATATCTTACCTAAAGTAGTTGTAGCAGGGGAGTATGCCGGACGTCTTACTGAAACGGGTGCGAAATTAGTTGATCCAAACGGTGAACTACAAGCCGGATGTCCATTATGTGCACCTGAAGCGGATGCAGCTACAGGTATGGTAGCTACAAATAGTGTTGCACCAAGAACTGGTAATATTTCAGCAGGTACAAGTATCTTCTCGATGATTGTCCTTGAAAAGCCAATCAAAGATGTTTATCCAGAGGTAGATATTGTTACAACACCAGATGGTTATGAAGTAGCAATGATTCATGCGAATAACTGTACATCAGATATAAACGCTTGGGTCGATTTGTTTGGAGAAGTATTTGAAACAATGGGAGTTAAATACGATAAAGGTGAATTGTTCACCAAATTATTTGAACGTGCCTTAAAAGGTGACGAAGATTTAGGTAAGTTATTGTCATATGGTTATATTTCTGGTGAATTTATCACAGATGTACAACATGGTTATCCAATGCTTGTACGATCAGTAGACAGTAACTTTAACTTAGCTAACTTAATGAAAACACATATTTACAGTGCTTTCAGTACGTTGAAGATTGGTATTGATTTATTAAAAGAAAGAGAAAATATTCATATTGATTCAATGTTTGGTCATGGTGGCATCTTTAAAACTGAAAAAGTTGCGCAATCATTCTTAGCAGCTGCCTTAGACAGTCCTATTCGTGTTATGCAAACTGCAAGTGAAGGTGGCGCTTGGGGTATCTCAGTATTGGCGAGATACATGATTGAAACAGAGACATCAAATTTAGCAACATATTTGAATGACTTTGCGTTTAAAGGAACAGAATCAATGACAATCGAATCAACTAAAGATGAAGTTGCAAGCTTTGAGCAATATACAGAACGCTTTAAACAAGGCATTCCACTTGAACGTCTTGCACATGAACAATTTAATTCAGAACAAAAATAATGAATAAAACAAAGGTAGAAAGTGGGATTAAAATGGCGAACGAGATAGACAAACGAGAACGTCAATTTCTAGGATTGCCTATGGTATTAATATGGGGATACATTGCCGTAGCGATCTTTATGACCGGAGACGGTATGGAGCAAGCATTTTTATCTAAATATATTATGAGTCTTGGCTTTGATAATTCTGAAGCCGGCAATGTCTTAACCGTTTACGGTTTAGTCGTAGCTATCGCTTCATGGTTATCAGGTGTGATGGCTGAGATTTTCAGTCCACGACGTGTGATGACATTCGCGTTTATTATTTGGATGATCTTCCATGTTGGATTTTTAGTCTTTGGTCTAGAACAACAAAACTATGCCATGATGATGATTATGTATGGTATTCGTGGTTTAGCATATCCAATGTTTATTTATAGCTTTGTCGTATGGATTACATATTCTTCACCAAGTTACAAACTAGCTTCAGCAATGGGTTGGTTCTGGGCAATGTATTCAATCGGTATTGGAGTACTAGGTTCATATTTACCAAGCTTTTCAATTCCAATCATTGGTGAAATGGGTACTTTATGGTCATCATTAATCTTCATCTTAATTGGTGGATTAATCGCGATGTTCTTAGTTAAAGATAAAAAAGGCGAAGATGTCGAAGCACAACGCATGACTAAGAAAGAAATGTTAAGAGAATTTGGCCGAGGTATCACAATTCTTAAGAATAAGAACGTTGCAGTTGCCTTTGTCGTAAGAATCATTAACCAACTGTCATTATTCGGATTGGTTGTATTCTTACCACACGTTTATACGGCAGATTTCGGCTTCACTACGTCAGAATGGTTACGTGTTTGGGGATTAATGTACATTATTACAATCTTCACTAATTTATTCTGGGGTATTATGGGAGATAAAATTGGTTGGGTACGCCAAGTACGCTGGTTTGGCTGTATTGGTATGGCCGTTTCTACGTTAGCGTTCTATTATTTCCCTGCATGGAGTGGACCTAATATATTCGTGACAACTTTAATTGCACTGATGTTCGGCTTCGCTGTTGCTGCATTCGTTCCAATGTCAGCCATCTTCCCAACGTTGGTACCTGAACATAAAGGGGCGGCTGTGTCCGTACATAACTTAGCAGCTGGTTTAAGTAATTTCCTAGGTTATGGACTTGCAAGTGTCATGCTTATATTCGCTTCAGCTGAAGTAACGATTTGGGCATATGCAGTGATATATGTATTAGGCTTTGTTCTTACATTCTTTATGAAAGTACAACAGGCTGGAAGACAAGTAAAAACAACAGTTAATACACAATCAAATTAAAAAGGATGATAAAAATGACAAACATTATTGATCAATTTAAAGTAAACGGTAAAGTAGCAATCGTAACAGGCGGTGCCATGGGACTAGGTAAAGCTATGGCAGAAGCATTAGCACAAGCAGGTGCAGATATTGTTATTGCAGACATTAAATTAGATTTAGCTCAAGAAACAGCAAAAGCAATTGCAGATAATGAAGGCGTTAAAACGACAGCATTAAAAGTAGATGTTACAAATCCAGAAGATGTTAGCAAAATGGTAGACGACGTCGTGAATGAGTACGGTAAAGTTGATATCTTAGTAAATAATGCTGGTATGACAATTAATGAAAAAGCAGAAGACGTATCTTACGAAAACTGGTTAAAAGTAATTAACTTAAACTTAAATGGTGTCTTCTTAGTAGCACAAGCAGTAGGACGTCAAATGATAAAACAAGGCTATGGTTCAATCATTAATACATCATCAATGTCAGGATTAATTGCCAATAAACCACAAGAACAAGCATCTTACAATGCATCTAAAGCAGGCGTTATCATGTTAACGAAAAGTTTAGCAATGGAATGGTCAAAATATGGCATCAAAGTAAACACAATTGCGCCAGGATACATGAAAACGGCACTAACTGAACCAATGTTTAATACTGGAGGCGAAATGATCGATTATTGGATGGGGGCGACACCAATGGGTCGTCCAGGTGAACCAGAAGAATTAGGTGGCATTGTTGTATACCTTGCATCTGACGCTTCATCATTCGCACAAGGTAGCGTATTTACAATTGATGGTGGTTATACTGCATTATAATTATATTTGGAAAAGTGCAAGATGAGTCTTTGTACTTTTTCATTATTAGTGAAAAGAATTTTTTGAGAGGTTTTAATAATTCGATGATATGCATCTCAGCTGAAGGTTGAAAATCCAATGCTTGAGATGCATTTTTTATATTCAAATCAAGAATTTCTTGAATGAAGTTATGCGTGCCGGTTAGGTTGGGTAAACTGTGAATAGACACTTACTGAACGGAGGAATAATGATGAAGCGCTCAATAGATCTCGAAAAGACATTAAAATCGTTAGATGGACAAAAATATGGAGCGTATAAACGAATGAAAGGTATATATGCCTTTGATCAATTTCACTTAGCAATCGATCATGTACAGGTGGATCCTTATGCGCCACCTTCAAAAATGCGTCTTATCATTCAACGTGATGTCGCCAAAATTCCAAGTGAATTATTAGATGAGAAAGACAAACGTATTGCAGTATCAGATTTCTTAACTAGAGCATTTGGCCATCAAACTTCGGCATTTAATCGTACTGTTAAAGGTTCAGTTAAAAACGGTAAAATTTTCATCGATCATTGTGGTCAAGAAATGTTAGAACGTACATCAGTCGTAATTAATGATAAAGAAATTGAAGTGCGCATTGAAGTTGGTATGCCAGCAACAGGACGTAAGATTCTTGGAAAAGTTGCGGCCCATACACTTATAAATGGCTTACCAAAGATAGTAAATCAAGCTATCATGTATCAAAATATTGATCAACAAGCACTTCAACATCAAGTAACATTAAAATTAGACCAAACGTATATTAGGAATCAACTTGAACAACAACACTTAGTCGCTTTTGTCGAAAATAACGCCATTTTACCACGAAAAAGCGGTGTATCCGATGAGCCAATGAAAGGTGCTATTCAATTTACGAGCCCGCAAGCTTTCGAAACAACATTCAACTTACCAAGTGGTCGGGCAGTCACAGGGATGTCTATTCCTGAAGGCATAACGTTGATTGTTGGCGGTGGTTATCACGGTAAATCGACCCTATTAGAAGCGCTTGAACGTAGTGTCTATGACCATATTCCAAATGATGGCCGTGAGTTTGTTATTACGCGTCATGACGCTATGAAGATACGAGCTGAAGATGGACGTGGAATTCAAAATGTTAACATCAGTCCATTTATAGATAACTTACCTGGCAAGAAAGATACAACGCACTTTTCGACTGACAATGCGAGTGGGAGCACGTCACAAGCAGCTAATGTCATGGAAGCATTAGAAACACAAACGTCAACGCTACTTATTGATGAAGATACATCGGCGACGAACTTTATGATTCGTGATGGACGTATGCAGAAGTTAATTGCGCCTGATAAAGAACCAATAACACCATTTTCTAATAAAGTGAGACCACTTTTTGAAGCGCATCAAGTTTCAACTATTCTAATTGTTGGTGGGTCTGGTGATTATTTTGACGTGGCCGATCAAGTCTTGATGATGGATGAGTATCATTTGAAAGATGTAACTACTGAGGCGAAAGAGATTGCTCAATCAGATGGATACCAACGTGACCTACAGGCAAATACGCAATTTGGTGCGATTCCATCTCGTGTCCCTTTAGATGCTTCATTCTCTAAAAAAGGGAAAGATGATCGAATGAAAGCCAAAGGGCTACACACAGTGATGTACGGCAAAGATGCAATAGATATATCTGGTTTAGAACAATTAGTGGATGACAGTCAAACCAATGCGTTGACCGTTATGATGAATTACTTTAGACATCACCTTATAGATAATCATAAGAGTCTTATTGATGCAACGAATCAAATGTACGACTTAATTGACGAAGAAGGCATCGAAGCGATATCTAACTTTGATGGACATCCTGGTAATTTAGCGCTTCCTCGTAAGCAAGAATTTATCGGAACATTGAACCGTTATCGTGGTTTAAAAGTAAAATAAAATAACAAAAGCACATTGCACTTGATAGTTAATCAAGCTTTGCAATGTGCTTTTAATTCGTTAAGAAAAAGTCTACAGTAAGATCATCATCATAATATCTTTCGTCATATTCTTCCATTGATGTATTAGGCAGTATGTTTAGGCTTTTGACATAATCAATACCATAATCTTCGACGTAGCCACGTTGGCCATGTTTAACATAAGGCGTTACTTTAGACTTAAACTTTACAACTTGTTGTAAAAAGGGTTCTTGGTTATGAAAGTATCTCTTTGATGCATAAACCCAAACGTGATCGAAATACTGACCGCCAATATTAACATCTAATAATAAAATTTTTGAGAAAATAGGCTTGTTTGGAATTTTTACTTTAGGTGTTATAGTAATATGTTCAATTCGACCTATTACGGTTACAGTTTTATTTTTCAAAGATTTCAAGCTATCGCGAGGCATACCATCACCTTCTTTTGCAAAAAATTGTAAAATTGATAACTATTAATTAAAAAAATAATATTTAATATAATTTTACAACAAAATGCATAAAAAGTGGTGGGATATACATTTTGAAAATACTTTATTTTAGAAGTGTATATTTATGAAATTTACTGTATATGATGGTGGATGCCTTCAGTTGCACGAATACCACTAAAGATACAAACCCCTAGGAAAGTACCTTCTAATGAACGATATCCGTGAACACCGCCACCACCAAAACTAGATGCTTCCCCAGCAGCGTATAGTCCTTGAATCGGTTGCATGCTTGGATTAAGTGCTTGGTCATCGAGATTCGTTTGAATACCGCTGAGCGTTTTACGACTAATGATATTTAATTTTATGGCAATTAAACGTCCGTTTTTTCCACTTAATATTTTATGAGGTTTAGCAGTACGAACGAGTTTATCACCTAAGAATTGATATGCATTATTGATAAATGCGACTTGTGGATTTTTAGTGAATGGATTATCAATTTGTAAGTCGCGAGCTTTAATTTCATGTTTGATTGTTTCATAGTCAAGTAAGTCATTATCTGCTAAGTCATTCATCTTTCGAACTAGCGTACCTAAATCATCGGCAAGTATGAAGTAAGGTCCCTTATCCATAAAGACTTCTACTGGAGACGTTGCTTTACTACCTAAACGCTCTTGAAGTAATAATTTGATATCTTTATCAGTTAAATCTGGATTCTGCTCAGAGCCAGAAAGTACAAATTCTTTCTTTATAATATCTTCCGTTAATATAAACCATGAATAATCGTAACCTGTCTTCATGATTGTTTCTAGCGTATGCAAAGTATCAAATCCAGGGTAATCTGGTGCAGCCATACGTTTACCGGTCGCATCGAACCACATTGATGATGACCCAGGAATGATACGAATACCATGATTAGACCAAATGGGACTATGGTTTTGAATGCCTTCAGTATAGTGGCACATGCGATCTTTATTCACGATGTTGGCACCGGCATCTTCTGTAACTTGAATTAAACGACCGTCAGTTGAAACAGGTACGCCTTGTATCATTGTCTGTGGAGGATTACCTAAACGTTTAGGCCAATATTTTCGAATAAGTGGCATGTTGGCACCAATGCCGCCTGATGTAATTAACAACTCATCGACATCATTTTGGAACGTATCTATTACGGTACGAGATGATTTCTCTCCGCGTTCAACGTCACTTGGCTCTAAAATGTTGCCAGAAATGTGAGTGATTTGATTATGTTCAATGCCAATGTCAGTCACTTGGCGACGTGGCAAAAATTTAAATTGACCTTCTTGTTCTTTTTCAAGTACGAAACGACTAAAGGGTTCCACTAATCCTGGACCTGTACTCCAAGTAATATGGACACGTGGTACAGAGTTGCCATGACCAGAAGCTGATGCGCCACCACGTTCAGCCCAAACTAAGATAGGTGTTAAGCGAACGCCCATCTCTTTTAGATAGTTTTTCTTTTCAAAAGTGGCAAATCGCACGTACGCTTCAGCCTATTGTTTCGCCCAATAGTCCTCATCATCTGGACGGTCAAATTGTGCCGATCCTAACCAATCATTCAGTGCAAGTTCGTATGAATCCTTATCGCCCAGGCGTTGTTAAATCTTTGAGTTAACTAGAAATAGCCCACCGAATGAATGACCAGTTAGCTTGAACACCAATCGCTTGACGAGGTTCTTGATCTAACATCGTTACATGATAGCCTTTCTTTAATAGTTCTGTCGCTGCAACTAAACCACTTAAACTAGATCCAATGACAAATATCTTTTTATTCATAAAAAACTCCTTACATTAATTGTTATATGTAGTCTACATATTTTATCAAGTAAAGTAGGTACAGGAAAGTGAAACTAGTAATGATAGAAAACGGTTTGATAGATAATCTATTTCTAGGGGTATATACTTATATCAATAATTCTAAAAGGGGTGGATGAATATGGCATCATTAGAAGTCTTAAATCCAGCGACGAACGAAGTAATTGAAACATTAGAATATACAAGTGAATCAACAACCAAACAACAAATTGAGAAAGCGCATAAAGCGTTCAAATCTTGGAGAGAAGTAGATGCACATGAACGTGCAGATAAGTTGTATAAATGGTTCTCTTTAATTAATGAACATAAAGATGAATTGGCAGAACTGATTACTAAAGAGGGTGGTAAACCTATAAAAGAAGCACAAGGTGAAGTGGATTATGCGAATTCATATGTTTCTTGGTATGCCGAAGAAGCTAAACGTATTTACGGTCGTACAATTCCAGCAAATACACCTAATAAAAATATTATTGTGAAAAAATTCCCAGTAGGCGTAGTAGGAGCAATAACACCATGGAACTTCCCAGCCGCAATGATTACGCGTAAGATTGCGCCAGCATTAGCTGCAGGTTGTACGATTGTATGTAAACCTGCGACGCAAACACCATTAACTACTATTCGTCTCATTGAATTGGCGCATGAAGCGGGAATCCCAGAAGATGCCGTTCAATATGTCATTATGCCTGGTAAAGATGCAGGTGAATTATTCACAAAACATCCTGTAATGCAGAAAGTTACATTTACTGGTTCAACAAATGTCGGCAAGAAACTTATCGCACAAGCTGCTGAATCAGTTGAAAATGTCACAATGGAACTAGGTGGGCTAGCGCCATTAATCGTTCACGAAGATGCGGATATTGAATATGCCGTAGATCAAACAATTGCCTCAAAATTCCGTAATGCAGGACAAACTTGTATTTGTGCGAACCGAGTTTACGTTCACGAAGCGGTTGAAGCAGAATTTGTTCAACAATTAACGCAAAAAGTCCATGAATTAAAAGTCGGAAATGGTATGGATGAAGACGTGACTATTGGACCATTGATTAACGAAGATGGCGTGAAGAAAGTGGTTAATCAATTGAAAGATGCAGAATCTAAGGGCGCTAAATTATCACGCTCATTAGACGAAGCACAAGAAATGGGCGGCAATTTCTTAAAACCTGTCGTCGTTTCAAATGCGAATCCAGATATGCTTGCAATGCAAGAAGAAACATTTGGACCTATCGTACCGATTGCACCATACTCAGATCTAGAAGATGCCATTCAAATGGCGAATGATACACAATTTGGTTTAGCTGCTTACTTCTTCACAAATGATTATCGTACTGGCTTCCATCTATATAACTCACTTGATTATGGTGTCATTGGTTGGAATGATGGCGGTCCATCAGCAGCTCACGCACCATTTGGCGGTATGAAAGAAAGTGGTTATGGTCGTGAAGGTGGTACAGAAGGCATCGAACCATACTTAGAAACGAAATATTTATCAATAGGTAATATGTAGTAGATGATGTGCGCTTCTCTTTTTAGGGAAGCGTATTTTTTATCGAAAAATTCTTGTGAATTCATTATTTTTGTTTAAAAGTACTATATAAATTTTTATGAAATCGTTTACATATATCTTTTTCAGTGAAAGAATAATAAAAGATACATAAACTTAGGAGGATGTTATTTATGAGTGAAACTATTCCGGAGAAAATGAACGTTGCATTAATGCATGAACCTTATGATATTGAAATTGTCGAAAGAGATATGCCAAAAGTAGGACCTAAAGATGTCTTAATCAAGATGATGGCAGTAGGTGTTTGTGGTTCTGACGTTCACTATTATGCACATGGTCGTGTTGGTGAATTCGTAGTCGAAAAACCAATCGTATTAGGACATGAATGTGCTGGTATGGTAGCACAAGTTGGGGATGAAGTAACAGACTTTAAAGTAGGAGATCGTGTTGCTATCGAACCAGGTGAACCTTGCCGTGAATGTGAATATTGTAAATCTGGACAATATAATTTATGTCCACATATGGAATTTATGGCGACACCACCATACGATGGTGCGTTCTGTGAATACGTAAGCCATCCGGCAGACTTCCTTTATCATTTACCAGACTCAGTGACTTATGAACAAGCAACCCTTGTTGAACCATTCTCAGTAGGTTTACAAGCATGTAAGCGTGCGGATATTAAACCAGGATCAACTGTTGTGATTATGGGTATGGGTCCAGTTGGTTTAATGGCAGTTGTAGCTGCTAAAGCTTATGGCGCAACAAACATTATCGTTTCAGACTTAGAAGATAATCGTTTAGAAGCGGCTAAACGTTTAGGGGCAACAACAGCAATAAATATTAAAAATGAAGACGTCGTTGAACGCATTAAAGAATTAACAGACGGTCAAGGTGTTAACTATGCAATCGAAACAGCAGGTAACCCGATCGCCTTAAGAAGCGCATTAAATTCATTAAAAGATGGCGGTACTTTAGCTATTGTTGGTTTACCTCAAGAAGATATGAACGAAATCAATGTGCCATTTATTGCGAACCATGAAATTAATATTGTGGGTGTCTTCAGATACGCGAATACGTACCCACAAGGCATTCAAATTTTAAGTACAACAGATGCTGATATTGATTCATTATTCACACATCAATTCGAATTAAATGATACGAAAGAAGCCATGGAATTAACACGTACAAGTAAAGGTGATGCCTTGAAAGTAATGGTGTACCCAAACGGTTTCTTAGATAAATAATAAATTTAAAATATGATTTATTATAGCTTAAAGTTAAGATAAATATGTATTACCCCATAGCCTCCTACTATTTAAAGGTATGGAGGTTATTTTATGTCTGTTTAAACAGATTGTTTGATTAATCGTGCGCGATTGTTTAAGCTTTAATTAATCGTACACGATTGAAAAGAGGTGATGCCATGAATAACGAAGATATGAAACTCGCAAATCAACTTTGTTTTTCTGCTTATAATGTGAGTCGTTTATTCGCGAAATTTTATGAACAACAATTGAAACCATTTGGATTAACGTATTCTCAGTATTTGGTTTTACTCGCTTTATGGGAACACGATAATCAACCCTTACATGAAGTAGGTAAACAGTTAGATTTATCAAGTAATACATTGACCCCACTTTTAAAGAGATTAGAGCAGTCAGGGTGGGTTAAACGACAACGTTCAGAGGCAGATAAACGTCAATTAGTCGTCTCTTTAACGCAAAAGGGGCATGAGCAACAAGAAGCAGTCTTTGAGGCAGTCGCACAATGTTTACCTCCAAAATTTGATGAAACTCAATATAACGAAACGAAAGCAGTCTTAAGCAATTTAGAACAGTCCTTAAAAGCACTCACGAATAAATAAAAAAGGATGAGTTAAATGAAACAATACGATGTTGTATTTATAGGAAGCGGACACGCAGCATGGCATGCAGCACTAACACTTAAACATGCAGGCAAAGATGTTGCCATTATCGAAAAAGATACGATTGCAGGTACATGTACAAATTATGGTTGTAACGCTAAAATCTTACTTGAAGGACCTTACGAAGTGTTAGAAGAATCAGCACAATATAACGGTATTATTCAATCACAAGACTTGCATGTGAACTGGGAAAACTTAATGGATTATAAAAAACAAGTGATTAATCCTATGAACGGCATGTTAAAAGGTATGTTCGAGCAACAAGGTATCGATGTTTATATGGGTGCTGGTGTAATTAAAGATGCACACACAGTGACAGTGAATGATGAGGCATTACAAACTGAGAACATTGTCATTGCGACAGGTCAGCACAGTAATAAATTAGATATTGAAGGTAAAGAACTAACTCATGATAGTCGTGACTTCTTATCTATGGATGAACTTCCAAAACGTATGACATTTATAGGTGTAGGTATAATAAGTGTGGAATTTGCATCAATAATGATCAAATCAGGCGTAGAAGTGACTATGATTCACCACTCTGATAAACCACTTAAAGGTTTTAACCAAACACACGTAACACAACTCATTAAAAAATTAGAAGACGAAGGCGTACATTTCTACTTTGATGAAGAGACGCAAAAAGTAGAAAAAATAGGTGAAGCATACAAGGTTTCAACAGCATCTGGATTAACGATTGATACAGATTATGTCTTAGATGCGACAGGTAGAAATCCAAATGTAGAAGGTATTGGGTTAGATCAAGTAGGTATCGAATATAGTAAGAAAGGTATTTCAGTAGATGGTCATTTAAGAACAAATGTGAGCAATATTTATGCAAGTGGCGATGTCTTAGATAAAGATATACCTAAATTAACGCCAACAGCGACATTTGAATCAAATTATATAGCGGCTCACATTTTAGGAATGACGCAAGATGAAATACAATACCCAGCGATTCCTTCAGTATTGTACTCGTTACCACGTCTTTCTCAAATTGGTGTTAGTGTTCAAGAAGCTGAGCAAAGTGAACGTTACACAGTTAAACATATTCCGTTTGGTAAACAAATGGTATTTGAATATAAAAATGAAACGGATGCAGAAATGTATGTCGTTTTAGATGAAGAGAAACGACTTGTTGGCGCAGATATATATGGCGTCGATGCAGCTGATTTAGTACATTTACTTGTATTTATTATTAATCAACGCATAACAGCACAAGATTTAAATAAATTAATCTTTGCTTTCACTAGTGCCTCTAGCGGTGTCATTGATTTTTTAAAAGTGAATATGTTGTAATTTAATATAGATAAATAAAGATGCCTACATATTGGAATCAAAGCGTTATTGTTCCAAATCATGTAGGCATCTTTGTAAATTTTACTATGCGGGTAGTCTAAGAATTTACTTTTGTGATTCTAAGAATTTTTCTGCTACGGCTTTACCAGATTGTGGATTTTGACCAGTAATAATGCGACCATCAGCGACTGCAAACTCAGTCCAGTTATCACCTTGTTCATAGTTTGCACCACGATTTTTAAGTTCATCTTCAGTAAGGTAAGGAACAACGTCGGCTAAGCCCACTGCTTGTTCTTCACTATTTGAGAAGCCAGTAACCGTTTTGCCATCGATAATATGTTTACCTTCAGCATCTTTTACATTTAATAAGCCAATTGCACCATGGCAAACTGAAGCAACAACATCGTTATTTTCATAAATTTCTTGAGTTAGCTTTTGTAAATCTTCATTATCTTTGAAGTCCCAAATTGTACCATGACCACCAGCGAAATAAATGACGTCATAATTTTCAGCTTTAACTGCGTCAGGTGTAACTGTATGACCAAGACGTGTCATAAAGTCTTTATTCTGATAATATTCCCAGTCTAAATCTGTCATCATATCTTCTTGTAAACTTTGAGGGTCAATGGCAGTATAGCCACCTTCTGGACTAATATAATGTACTTTATAACCATTTTTATATAAGACATCCGCGAAATGAACAACCTCACCAAACCATAATCCAGTTGGACGATTCATATCAGGATATTTCGTTACACTTGTTACTACAACTA
This sequence comes from Staphylococcus sp. HMSC14D10, assembly GCF_001808125.1. Taxonomy (NCBI): domain Bacteria; kingdom Bacillati; phylum Bacillota; class Bacilli; order Caryophanales; family Staphylococcaceae; genus Staphylococcus; species Staphylococcus sp. HMSC14D10. The sequence goes on from NZ_KV792237.1 coordinate 84,615, forward strand.
ATGCTCTTTTTGTATTCATTGATACGCCTCCTAATTTTATACTACGTTTAGTCTACCCTTTTTGGAAAAGTAAGAAACTGAAGAGTCGTGAATTAAATATAATATGTTTCATGTAAAACGATGTAAGATGTATTCGTTGTTAGTCCAACGCAACTTCAATATACTTGATATAATGGCTATTTTTTAATGAGAGGAGGATTTTGAATGGTACAAGACAATGGAAAATTAAAATGGTCAAGCTTAATTATGGGAACGTTACTATTAATTGTTGCAGTTATTATTTTCAGTTATCCTGTTAAAAATTTCTACACACTTACTTGGCTTATTGGCTTATTAATTCTTATTAATGGTGTGATTCAACTATTATTCCGTCGTGCTGCGAGAGCGCTTTCCGGTAGCGGTTCAGGATTAATTGTTGTCATAGGAATTATTGATATTATATTTGGACTACTTGTGATATTTAACGTTGGGGCAAGTTCAACCTTCTTCATATTTATGTTTGCCGCATGGTTTATTGTAAGTTCAGTTATTGGACTAATGACCATTTCAAAACAAAGCCGTTTGAAGGGACTATCTATCATTGTTAACGTTTTAGGCTTACTATTAGGAATTATTTTACTTTTTAACCCTATGATGGGGATGATTCTAGTATCAACGATGATAGCCATCACATTTGCAATTTTAGGTGTGACTTACGTTATTGATGGACTTGCGTAAATTTTTAGAATAGGGAGAGAGGCAGAATTTTATATGAATTCTTTGTCTTTCTCCCACTTTTTATATTTAGAAGTGGAAATCTTAAAAAGTGAATTCATAAATGGGAAGTATTACAATAAGACTTATTAAACAATGATTCTAGGAGGCATTCATGTGACGTACAATTTTGATGAGATCATAGACCGTCGTTCTACAAATGCGATGAATGTAGAAGGTTATAAAGGCTATTTATTTGGAGACGCAGATACTTCAGATTTAGAAGAACATGATGAACTGATTCGTATGTGGATAGCTGATATGGATTTCGCGACACCTGAAGTTGTGTTAGATGCGATAAGAGACAGACTCGATAAAAAGATTCTAGGTTATACCAACATATTTGGCACAGATTATTATGAGGCTTTTGTGTCATGGACAGAACGACGATTTGGTTATACATTTCCACAAGATCACCTTGTATTTTCTCATGGGATTGTTGCAGGTTTAATTGAACTTGTAAGCTATATTTGTGACAACGACGATAAAGCGTTGATTTTAACGCCGAGCTACGGTCCTTTTAAAATGGTTTGTGATAAAAATAATATTAAGACGGTATATTCTCCGATGATAAATCATAATGGATACTATGAAATCGACTTTGAAGATGTTCGTCAAAAAGTGGAAACAGAAAATATTAAATTATGTATTTTTGCTAATCCACATAATCCAACAGGTCGTGTATGGTCAGAAGCGGAATTAAAGCAATTGGGACAAATTATGGTCGATAATGACGTATGGATCATATCAGATGAAATTCACTGCGACATTAAACGTGACGGTCAAACACATGTACCTTTTGCTAAAGCAGTGCCAGATTACGATAAGATTGTTACCGCAATGTCGCAAAGTAAGGCATTTAATATAGCAGGCTTAATGTTCTCAAACATCATTATTCCGAATAGAAGATTATTAAAGACATGGAAGTTACATCACTTTAGTTCTGAGAATCCATTAAGTATCGTTGCGACACAGGCAGCTTATGAAAAGGGCGAAGACTGGTTAGCTGCTATGAATGATTATCTAGACGATAACTTTAAATACCTAGCACAATTTTTAGAACAAGAACTGCCACATGCAGAATTTAAAATTCCAGAAGCAACCTACCTCGCATGGGTTGATCTAAGCTATTACATTAAAGCAAAACACATAGATGAACCAATCGCTAAATATTTCATCAAACACGCCGGCGTTATCATTGAAGGACAAGAACAATTCGTTCATAACGCAGAAGGACATATCAGAATAAACATCGCTGTTCCACGTGAAATCATGATCAAAGGACTGCAAAAGATTAAAGACGCATTAGTTTAAAAAGGAGATAACACATGTCGATTATAGAGTCTTCGAACAATGGTAATACACCCTTTCAAAAATTATTAGGTCATCAAGAAGAAATAATGCAATTATGGACACAACTAAGTGATGTGTTAGAAAGTGACAGCGCACTTAGCAAAGAATTAAAAGAAGAGTTAAGAAGAATGTTAGCGCAAAAGAACGGTTGTCAGTACTGTAAAGCTAAAGGTCAACCTACCGGCAGTCTTAAAGATGAAAAATCGTCCATTTGCATAGGATTCACAGAAGTTTTTATTAAGATGGGTGACCAAATTCCGGACAATATTATAAAAGTACTTAAAGACAGTTTAACAACAGAAGAAATTGTTGAACTCATTGCATTTATTACATTCACAAACGCACAACAAAACTTTGGTGCAATAATGAAATTGCAACCGTAATACAACCCTCTATCTAACGTGGGTAGAGGGTTTTTTATTTGAGTGAGTAGCAAGATAATCTTCCAAATCTTATAAAACTTATATGAAATGATAGAAATAAGTATATAAAAATTTAATTTTACAATTATTTGAAAATTCAGAATCATGAGTATAGAATGTAATTAAAGGAATGAGAAAACGTTTACATTAAGAATATGCTATATCTCATTTCTATGTTTTTACAGAATATTTTGGGATGCACAACGATACGATCTTACGGAAGTGGGTGATAGTGATGACGGACTCATATGATTTGATTGTGATTGGTGCAGGACCTGGTGGATATGTTGCCGCTATTCGCGCTGCACAATTAGGTCAAAAGGTTGCAATTGTAGAGAAAACAAACGCAGGGGGGACTTGTTTAAACGTAGGTTGCATACCTTCTAAAACACTACTCGAACATGGAACGAAAGCACATGATATACGTAAGGCCAATGATTGGGGAATTGAGACACAAGGGATGAAAGTAAACTTCTCTAAATTAGTACAACGGAAACAACACATTGTTAGCACGCTCACAGGTGGTGTGAAGCAATTATTAAAGAAAAACAAAGTTAATTTCATTAAAGGTGAAGCTACTGTAACGAAAGATTTAGAAGTTAAAGTTGGTAATCAATCATATCAAGCGAAAGATATTATTCTAGCAACTGGTAGTAAACCTTTTATTCCACCTATTGAAGGATTAAATGACATAAAGTATGAAACGACAGACACATTTTTTGATATAGAAACGTTGCCTAAACAACTCGCAATTATTGGTGGCGGTGTTATAGCTACTGAGTTAGCATCTTCAATGGCTGATTTAGGAGTCGAGGTTACGATGATTGAAGTTAATGAAGATATTCTTCTCACCGAGATTGAAGAAGTACGTGAACTGTTAAAGGACCATTTGAAGAATCAAAGTATAAGAATTTTAACAGGCGCAAAGATATCTAAAGTAACAACCTCTAAAGTGATTTTGGATAATCATGAAGATGTGTCATTTGATACTTTATTAGTGGCAACTGGTCGACAACCGAACATCAAGGTAGCTGAAGATCTAGATATCGATATGGATGGTAAATTTGTACAAGTCGATGAACACTATCAAACAACAATTAATCATGTATATGCTATTGGAGACCTTGTTAAGGGTTATCAACTTGCACATTCAGCGAGTTCACATGGATTACATGTTGTTGAAACTTTGGCTGGATTAAAACCACCGCCAGTATCTCCAAACAATATTACACGTTGTATTTATACTCGTCTTGAAGCAGCATCAGTTGGTTTATCTGAGTCTCAAGCTAAAGAAGCGGGTTATGACGTATCTGTTACACAATCTTCTTTTCAAGGAAATGCAAAGGCGCTCGTAAAAGGAGAAGTACAAGGCTTTATCAAAATTGTAACTGATAAAGCATATGGAGAGGTCTTAGGTGCTTTTATTGTTGGTCCACATGCTACAGATTTAATCAGTGAAGTATTAGGTGTCAAAGTTTCAGAAGGTACAATGAATGAGTTATCTAACATCATTCAACCACATCCTTCTCTATCCGAAGCAATTGGCGAGAGCGCGGATGCATACTTTGGAAAAGCCATTCATATGTGATAACAGAACAAATCAATGAATGATAGGAGGAACTAACGATGGAAAAAGAACAAGCACGTTGGATTTATAAAACGATGAATGAAATTCGATATTTTGAAGAAAAGGTGCATAAAATCTTTAGTGACGGTAAGATTCCTGGTTTTGTTCACTTATACGTAGGCGAAGAAGCTGTAGCAACTGGTGTAATGTCACAACTTGAAGACGACGACTATATTACAAGTACACACCGAGGACACGGACATGCAATTGCCAAAGGATGTGACCTTAATGGCATGATGGCGGAGATAATGGGTAAACGTGATGGACTTGGTCATGGAAAAGGTGGTTCCATGCATGTTGCAGAAATAGATAAAGGAATGCTCGGTGCCAATGGTATCGTAAGTGGTGGCTTCGGACTTGCTACTGGTGCAGGTATTTCTATTCGAAATCAAGGTAAAAAGAATGTTGCTGTATGTTTCTTTGGTGATGGTGCAGCCAATGAAGGTAATTTCCATGAGGGCCTTAACTTTGCCTCAATCTTAAACCTTCCAGTTATCTTTGTTTGTGAAAACAACCAATTCGGTGAAGGTACAACACATGATTATGCCAGTGCTTCAGAAACAATTGCAGAGCGTGCTTCAGCTTATAACATGCCAGGTGTCAGAGTGGATGGCATGGATGTCGTTGAAGTTTATAAAGCAGCGCAAGAAGCTGTAGAACGAGCAAAAAATGGTGAAGGCCCTACGCTAATTGAGTGTGACACGTATCGTAAATATGGTCATTTTGAAGGGGACGAACAAAAAGTTAAATCACCAAATGATCGTAATGCGGACAAAAACGCAACAGAAGACTTTAAACGTCAAGCACTTGAAGAAGGTTGGTTAACAGAAGAAGAATTAAATGAAATTGAACAAACAGCTAAACAAGCAGTAGAAGATGCAGTGAAATATGCAGATGAAAGTGAATTACCAGATGTAGATTCATTACACGAAGATGTATTTGCCTAAAAGGAGGTCATAACTATGAGTGAAGAACGCAAGTTAACATTTATGGGTGCAATTAACGAAGCAATCGATCAATCAATGGAACAAGATGATAATGTTATTCTCATTGGTACGGACGTTTCAGGTGGTGCAGGTGTAGAACATATTAAAGATGATGATACATTTGGTGGCGTTTTTGGTGTAACTAAAGGACTTGCGAAAAAATATAGTCGAGATCGTGTTATTGACACACCAATCGCAGAGCATATTACACTCAGCTCTGCTGTAGGTGCAGCTGCTACCGGTATGCGTCCTATTGCAGAATTAATGTTCAATGACTTTATTGGATTCGGTTTAGATCCTATTTTGAACCAAGGTGCAAAAATGCGTTACATGTTTGGTGGTAAAGCTAAAATTCCATTAGTTGTACGTACAGTTCATGGCGCTGGTGCAGGCGCAGCGGCACAACATTCTCAATCATTGTATAACATGTTTGCAACAATACCTGGTGTAAAAGTAGTCGTTCCTTCTAATCCTTATGATGCTAAAGGTTTATTAATGGCAGCAGTACAAGATGATAACTTAGTAGTCTTTTCAGAAGATAAAACATTATTAGGACAAAAAGGTGATGTGCCTGAAGAACCTTACACAATAGAAATTGGAAAAGCGAAAGTGACGCGTGAAGGTGATGATTTAACAATTGTTGCAATCGGTAAAATGGTGGCAGTAGCTGAACAAACAGCAGACAAATTAGAAGAAGATAACATTTCAGTTGAAGTTATTGATTTACGTTCTGTGTCACCATGGGATAAAGAAACAGTTCTAGAATCAGTGAAGAAGACAGGTCGTTTAATTGTGATTGATGAATCAAATCCACAATGTAATGTAGCGGGAGATGTTGCATCTGTTATTGGTGATATTGGTTTTGATTATTTAGATGGACCAATCAAGAAAGTCACTGCACCGGATACACCAGTTCCATTCGCAGCAAACCTTGAACAAGCCTATATACCAAATGTAGATAAAGTATTAGATGTCGCATCTGAACTAATTGAAGACTTGAAAAAAGTTAATTCATAGGCAAGGAGGTGTTGAACGATGAGCGAAAATATTATTATGCCAAAACTCGGTATGACAATGAAAGAAGGAACAGTCGAAGAGTGGTTTAAAGCAGAGGGAGATGTGGTTGAACAAGGTGAAAGTGTATGTACGATTAGTTCTGAGAAATTGACTCAAGACGTTGAAGCACCAGCTAGTGGTATATTACTCGAAATTAAAGTTCAAGCCGGAGAAGAAACTGAAGTTAAATCTGTACTTGGTATTATAGGTGATGAAGGGGAAAGTACTGAATCAAGTAGTACGACTGAATATGATAATGAAGAATCCAATAACTCACAATCAGACGATGAAGAGCAACAAACCAACGATATAACTTCTGATAATGAAGATGATAGTAATCATGATGAAGATACAAATAAGTCTAATAATGTTGAACCCCAAAATGGTAAACGTATCTTTATATCACCACTTGCACGCAAGATGGCAGAGGATAAAAACTTTGATATCACTAGAATTCAAGGTACAGGCGGTAATAATCGTATAACAAAATTAGATATTCAACGTGTAGCAGAGCAAGGATATGATATTGAAGCAAAAAATGAGGATATGCAATCTAAAGAGGATAAGAACACTAAATTTAACAGTGCTAATGTCGGTGAAGGACTAAATCCAATGCGTAAGCGTATAGCACAGAATATGCGTCAAAGCTTGGCCGAAACAGCACAACTTACGTTACATCGTAAAGTGGATGCTGACCGTTTGTTAGATTTCAAAAACAAACTATCAGCTGAACTTGAGAATGCAAATCAAGATACTAAATTGACTGTCACAGCATTGCTAACTAAAGCCATCGTCTTAGCACTTAAAGATTATGGTGCAATGAATGCTCGATATGAAAATGGTCAACTTACAGAATATGATAATGTTCATTTAGGTGTAGCAACGTCACTCGACGAAGGGTTAATGGTACCAGTTATAAATAATGCAGACACTAAAAGTATTGGTGCTTTAGCTAAAGAGATTAAATCTTCAGCAGAAGCGGTACGTGATGGTAATACAAATGATGTTAAACTGGCAGGTGCTACTTTTACAATTACTAACATGGGTACTAGTGGCATCGAATATTTCACACCAATTCTTAACCTGGGTGAAACAGGAATCCTAGGTGTAGGTGCACTTTCTAAAGAAGTTGTACTTGAAGGAGATAGTGTTAAACAAGTATCACGTATTCCATTAAGTTTAACGTTTGATCATCAAATTCTTGATGGTGCGAGCGCTGCCGATTTCTTAAAAGTATTAGCTAAATATATTGAAAATCCATATCTCTTAATTCTTTAATAACAAATATATTTAATTTGATTAAGATCCTCAGTACACAAACAATGCTGGGGGTCTTTTCATGTCTCGAACCACACTTCCAATCCTTTCGCGCAACACAAAGCCCTTTATTGAAAAAGTAAAAATTCTGTCACTTACGTTTATTTGAAATTATAAAAATATAACTCTAATATAAAATTGAAAGGATATAAAAGCGCTTACATATTAGACGAGTGGTTATGTTCATAACTAAGGGTATTAAGGGACGAAAACAACTTCAAAGGTGAAAGGGGTACAAATGATGTCTAAATCGTATGATTTAATCGTTATTGGAGCAGGACCTGGAGGTTATGTTGCAGCAATTCGAGCAGCGCAACTAGGCAAAGATGTAGCGATTGTTGAGAAACAGCACGTTGGTGGTGTATGTCTCAATGTAGGTTGTATACCGTCGAAGATATTTTTAGAATATGGTGCTAAAGTGAGAGATATTCATTCTGCAAACAATTGGGGAATTAAAACGAATCACATAGACATTGATGTAACTAGTCTCGTACAACGTAAAGATCAAGTGGTTAAGACAGTGACTGATGATGTTCGAGACGCATTAAGACAACACAACGTTGATTTTATTGAAGGGGAAGCAGAAGTATTAGAAGGATTAAAAGTTCAAGTCGATCAAACTATTTATACCGCGAAAGATATTATCTTAGCGACAGGAACAAAGCCATTCGTACCACCAATCGAAGGGCTAGACCAAGTGCACTTTGAAACAGCTGATACATTTTTCGATATGGAACAGCTGCCGAAACAACTTGTGATTATTGGCGGCGGCGTTATTGCCTCGGAAATAGCCTCATCAATGGCTGATTTAGACGTAGATGTTACGATTTTGGAAAAGGGCGATAGCATCCTATCTAGTGAAATTAAAGAAATACGCGACCATCTATCAACCTATTTGAAACAACAAGGTGTTAACATCATCACCAATTCAGAAACTAAGAAAGTAAATGCCAAGACTTTGGAAATTGATGGAAAAGATGGCCCTAAAGAAATACCATATGAAACATTACTCTTTGCGACAGGGAGACAACCTAATGTTCAAGTTGCTAAGGCGCTTAATTTAGAACAAAATGGCAAATGTTTACAAGTTAATGAACATTATGAAACTAGTTACGAGCACGTCTATGCGATTGGTGATTTAGTGCCGGGCTATCAGTTAGCACATACTGCAAGTGCACATGGTAAATATGTGGCAGAATATATTGCAGGCAAACAACCAGAACCGATAAATCAAGAGGATATACCAAGATGTATTTATACAAGATTGGAATCTGCGTCAGTAGGTTTATCAGAATCACAAGCACAAGAAGCGGGTTATGAGGTTGAAGTGACGACTGCGCCTTTTCAGAAGAATCCTAAAGCAATCTTAAAAGGTGAAACACAAGGAATGGTTAAAATAGTAGCGAATAAGCAGGATGGTAAAATTTTAGGTGGATTTATCGTTGGACCTCATGCGACAGATTTAATTAGTGAAATCTTGGGAATTAAGGTTTCGGGCGGTACATTAAATGATATTTCTCGAATTATACAACCACATCCTTCACTATCGGAAGTGATTGGTGAAAGTGCAGATGTATCTTTTGCAAAAGCGATATATCATTAAGGAAGATCGATTATTATCTTTTCTTAGTAAAATACATTGGTAATCTATACTTTTTAACACATTAGCGATTTGATTATAAATTATACAAAACGAATTATATATACGTAACTAGCATTATTAGCATGAAAAATCCCCCAGGCTCGTCAAAGTTGCTGGGGGTTTTAATGTGTTATTTATGTAACTTATTAATTAGCGTAGCGATTAAACCATTAAAATAAATATATTAATAAAGGTATAAATCTCATTTACTAAAAGCACAAAGTATTGGCTGCGAGACGCTACTAGGAATAGCATTAGCACTGAGACAAAATCTAAATAAAAAAAGAGTTAAATCACAACCTACAAGACTTTGAAAAAGGTTTATAAAGTGATTTAACTCTTTTCAATTATAAACAACTTGTCTCAGGCTATACCTAGAGCAAGCGAGTAGCAACAATACGCAGTATTGTGTAAACTGCACACATTAAATTACTATCAAACATTTAAGTAACTTAATTTACCTGTTAAGGTAATTAAATTGTTAAAGTAATGAATTACAATTCTTCATAAACAGCTACAATTTCATTTGCTAAACGGTCATTGATTTTCGCATATTCTTGTAAGAATGCTTTTACACCATGTGCATCAATGTATTCACGCATTTCAACTGTTTCTTTATCGTTCATATCATCATATTTTAATAATAACGCTGCTGCTTTTAATAAGCCTTTGCGACGTAAATTATTTTCATATAAATAAGATAAAGGTTTGATAATACGATCTTTAGGACCGATTTTACGAATTGTTCCACGACCTACACGTGTTACTTCGTCAGAAAGGTATGGATTCTTGAAACGACCAATAATCTTCTCAACATAAGCCGCTTGTTCTTCTTTAGTGAAACTGAAGTTATCAACGATGTACTCGCTTGTTTCACCTAATACTTGACGTAAATCTGCAACGATAGCTTCATCTTTAACAGCATCTAATACAGTATCTCTATCATAGAAGCGACCAGCATATGCTAATAAAGCATGACCAGTGTTAACTGTTAATAATTTACGTTCGATGTAAGGTGTTAAATCATCAACATATTTAATATGTTCTAACTCTTCACCGTACCAAGCGTTTTTTTCAACAACCCATTCAAAGAAGGGTTCAACCATAACGTCTAAGATATTGTCATTCTTTTGAAGTGGGACAATACGGTCAACTGCAGAGTTCGCGAAGTGAATGTTATCACCTAATGGACCAGTGATGTCTAAGATTGCTTCTTTAAGCGTATCAGTCGCCATAATCGCATTTTCACACGCTACGATATTAACGTGATTTTCCTTCTCTTTTAAGACTGGTGCAAATGATTTCGCAATGATAGGAAGGATGTTCACACCAACTGCAGTTGTAATAATGTCAGCTTCAAGAATTGCTTGTTTCAATTCATCTGAAGGTTGACCACTGTTAATCGCACGAACGCCAGTAACGCGTGTTGTTGTTTTTTCTTCATTAGCAAGAATAACGTTATACGCGCCTTCATTATCTAATGCATTAATAATTTCCTCATTAACGTCTGCAAATGTTACATCAATGTTGTTATCTGAAAGAATATAGCCGATGAATCCACGGCCAATATTTCCAGCTCCGAAGTGTACAGCTTTCATTATGCGTCAGCCTCCTCAAAGACTTGTTTAATTTCTTCAGCAGATTTAGCGTTGACGATACGATCAACATTTTCTTCTTCACTGAATGTAATTGCGATTTTAGATAACAAGTCTAAATGTTCGCCATCTTTACCAGCGATGCCAACAACAACTTTAACTGTTTCGCCGTTCCAATCTACGCCTTCAGGAATTTGTAGTAATGTTAAACCTGATGCTAATACATCACCTTTAGCTTCGTCAGTACCGTGAGGAATTGCTAAACCATTACCCATGAATGTTGAAACAAGTTGTTCACGTTCTTTCATTGCTTGGATATACGCTTCGTTTACAGAACCATTATCTACTAAAGCACGACCAGCTTTTTCAATTGCTTCGTCTTGGCTTCCTACAGATACGTTTAAAAAGATATTGTCATTACTAAATAATTCAGTCATTTTTTACACTCCTAAGTTAATTGATTGTGAATTCGTTTTAAAAAGCTATCTCTCAATATGTGTTTCATAGCGTCAGGGTCTTGCATGAAGTCATCAATTTGCTCGAGATGATGTCCTAATTCAGCAGATAATTCCCCAACAAGTTGTGCCATTTCATCATTATTTGGGATGAATAGGCTAACCATATATTTAATTTTGAAAAGGTCATTTTGAGTACTTTGCATGCCCAAACTTTCATTTAATATCGTGATTAAAATGAGGGGGCGTAATATTAAATCATTCTTCATATGTGGAATCGCAACGGGATAGGGTTGCAATATCCAACCAGGATTCTGATTTAATTTATCTTGCAACAGCTCAGCGAATGACGTCTGACTATTCGGCGCAATGACGCCATGTTCCTCAAGATAGTCAGCTAAATAATGATTCCAAATAGTTACATCTTTGTATTCAAATTGCATAGAGTTCAACAATGATAAGCCGTGTTCGATGTTCATGACCACTTGATCAGGGTCTTGAATCGAATGCTTCATTTCGTTCTCTTCATGTTGTTTCGCTATATGCTCGGTTGTCTTTAAGAATGATGCTACATACGCTACATCGGATTCTGGTAGCAATGGATTGACGGTAATAAATGGCGTTGTGATATCCAATTTAACCGTTGAAATAATGCCATCGTAATCCTCTAGGTTTAACATTTTCAAATCACTGACGGACGCTTGTGTAATCTTCTCTATTTCATTAAAAGATTGTTGTAATCGTGTTGCCAACAATCGACTTGTTCCAATACCACTACTGCAGACAACTAAAACATGTAGTAGTTGGGTGGACTGACTTTTCAAAGAGCCACCAAAATGCAAAACGATGAAGGCAATCTCACTATCCGGGAAGACTAACTCTGGCCATGTCTGATCGATGGCCTTGTGTACAATATCGAAGAGACGAGGATACTTGTACTTAATCATCTCGGTGAGTGGATTGTACGTTTCAATGTTTGCTTCCAAACGATTAATCGCTGGATTAATGTGCAATGATAATCCATGAACAAGCGTTGCATAGTCTTCGAATGATTGGCCTGATAAGCGCTCTACACGATTTACAAATGCTTGTATTTTACGGTCGTCAAATTCATTATTCTCAAACATCTTGAAGGTTGTTCGACGGTTTGCACCACGTAAATGAATTGTTATAAAAGTGACTTCCGCTTGGTTAAAGTCGATGTCGTATAGTGTCTCTATACGTTTCGCAATTTCTGTGGCAATTTGATGTTCAAATGTGTCTTTTACAGAATTATGAATATCTTCATTAATCGATACATATTCACCATTTTGAATACGCGCAATACTTAACACGATATGGACGGTTAAGGTCAGATAACTCGATTCTGTTAAGGTATAAGGTAATTGGCCTAGGTAATCCATTAAAATACGTTCAATCTTAAATATGCTATCAAGGTCGACTAAAGCTTGTTGTGATTGATTAATCGATTGATAGACGAAGTGGTTCTCGATAACAGAGTAAACACTTGTACTATTCAAGTTGTTGACCATCAATTGACTTAAGAACTCACGTTTCTTTGATTCGGGGCCATCAAGATATACCCCTTCACCACGCTTGCGATAAAGGATAAGTTGATAGCTAGCGAGATCATTCTCTAGGTCATCAAGCAATTTGGTTAATGACTGAACAGATACGCCAATTTCTTGAGCCAAGCTGTATTGCTTAACAGCATGTTTTGATTGAATGAGCGCATATAGAATAATTGCCTTTTGTTCTTCAACAGACAAGTCAATGGTATCGTGTTGCGCCATTTCTTGTTTTAACAGTCGGATCTGGTCATAATCACAAGATAACTTAATCCCTTTTTTATTTGCCCGTTCAAGTGTCATATTGAAGCCTTGGAGGTAGGTTTCAATCCCTTTTAATTCACGATGAATAGTACGAGAGGACACGCCAAGTTGTTGAGCAATTTCATAAATCGTGACGTATTGACCGTAATACTTAATTAGCAGTTCAATGATTTCCTTTTCACGTATACTCATTAACATGGTGTGTCCCCCTTGAAAGGAGTCTAAACATAAGTGATAGAAATAATATGTTCGACTCTTAAACTATTTAATTATGCTTTGTCTTGGTCTTTCTTCAAGTTGTTTAATAACTCTTCATAACGTGGAGAATTTAAGAAGTTATCCACTGAGATATGAATTGCGTTTGGAACTTGTTTGATTGCACGGTCTGTTAATGTTTTTTGTGTAATAACAAGTTGTGCATTATTTGGTAATTGGTTAATAGCAGTATTTGTAACATTAACGTCTGAAATGCCTGCTTTTTTGAATTTATTACGTAACATACTTGCACCCATTGCACTAGAACCCATACCCGCATCACATGCGAAAATAACATGGTCTACGTTGCTATAGTCGTGAGCGTCTACGTCTTCAGTGTTGTAGTTATCAAGTAAGTCTTCTTCTTCATCCTCTGATGAAGCTTCTTTTTTATCTTCATCATCAGCTTTGTTAGCAGCTACGCCAGCTGCGCCAGTACCAGTTGTCGCACCAGTTAATTTAGAAGACACGCTAGATTTTTTACCTTTAGTAGATTCCATTTTAGCTGTTGCTGCTTCTAAATCTTGTTTAGGTTCTTTAGTAAATTTCATAATTAATGCTGCAACTACGAATGAAACAAGTGCTGCTAAGAATACGCCTAATACCATGTGTAAGAATTCACCTTTAGGTGCATTTAAACAATACACGATGAATGAACCTGGTGAAGCTGGACTCTTGAATCCGAAACCAGTTGCTTGGTAAGTTGCTACGCCAGTCATACCACCTAAAATAACAGCGATGAATAATAATGGACGCATTAATACATATGGGAAGTAAATTTCATGAATACCACCGAAGAAGTGGATGATACCTGCACCATATGAAGTTGCTTTCGCTGTGCCTTTACCGAAGATCATGTACGCTAATAAGATACCGATACCTGGTCCAGGGTTTGATTCGATTGCGAATAAAATTGATTGACCTGCACTTGCAGCTTGGTCAGTACCAAGAGGTGTGAATACACCGTGGTTAATCGCGTTGTTAAGGAATAAAATTTTAGCTGGTTCTACAATGATACTTACGATTGGTAATAAGTGTAAGTGTACTAAGAATTCAACTGCTACAGATAAGATGTGCATGATGAATTGCATAATTGGCGCCAATAATTTGAAGCCAAGGATTGTCATAATGAATGCTAGAATACCTGCTGAGAAGTTATTGAATAACATTTCAAAGCCTTGTGGTGTTCTAGGTTGTAAGAATTGGTCAACTTTCTTCATTAACCAACCAACAAGTGGTCCCATAATCATTGCACCAAGTAACATTGGTGTTTCTGGTAATGCAACAATAACACCCATAGTTGCTGTTGCCGCAACGATACCGCCACGTAAGTCGTGAATTAAACGACCACCACTAAATGCGATAAGTAATGGAATTAAATATGTGATCATTGGCCCTGCTAATTGAGATAATTCTTTGTTAGGGAACCAACCATTATCAATGAAAATCGCAGCAATAAAGCCCCATGCGATAAACGCACCGATGTTTGGCATAATCATACTACTAAGGAATGAACCAAACGCTTGAACTTTACGGCCGAGACCTTTTTTCTCTTGTGTCTCTGTTTGAGCCATAACTACACCTCTTTTTTTATTCTGATTTGATAATTCAATTGTAATGGCATAGGAAAGCGTATACAACACAAAGAAAATGCGACTTTGTCACAGTAATTGTGACAAGGTCATGGTGAGAGTCTCACAACTATATTTAAGCCCAATGTAAGAAACTTCTACTTATGATAATTATGTGAGAAATTCCATTGAAAATGTTTGAATTTGGCAATGAAAAAATGTCATTAATTATATTTTAAATGCGCAATAAGTTATTACTTATTTAAAGATTAAATGATAGGAAACAGGTTATAGAACAAGTAAGAAACAATATAAGGAATGTTGTTTATGACTGGAAACACAGGAAACGGATGTGTGAAATGTGGACATACGGAAGTGGAAGAAGGAACATTATCAGCAACAGGATCTGGACTATCTAAGATGTTTGATGTGCAGCATAACAACTTTAAAACAATAACTTGTAAAAATTGTGGTTGTACTGAATTTTATAAAACAAATAATAATAGAACGAGTGATATTGTCGATTTATTCTTTGGTGGATAATTGAATATCAATATTTATGTCAGAATCAGCGACTTTCTAGGGGCTGATTCTTTTTTGTTTGGCGAAAAGGTAGACTTCGGGTTGTGTGATGTTAGAGGTTCGGATGTCTAAAATCAAATAAATTCAACCTAAATTACTAAGAATTTGAATAATTTGAGCAGTTTATATACCTAACTTTCTTAACTATTGGTACCATAGTTTTATTAATTAAAACATATTTCCAGGGTTATACCGTAAGGAGGGTTAGGATGAATTCCGATACTGAATTTAAAAAAGGGATTCTATATGCGTTAGGTGCTTATGTATTATGGGGTATCTTGCCAATTTATTGGAAATTAATTGGTGGCGTTAGTGCATTTGAAATCTTAGCTTACCGCATTGTATTATCTATGATCTTTATGATACTAATGATCGTAGTTTTAAAGAAATCACAAACGTTCAAACGTGATTTAAAACATTTATTCTCACATCCAATTGAACTAATCGTCATTATTATTGCTGGTTATGTGATCACAATCAACTGGGGAACGTTCATCTGGGCTGTGTCAAATGGACACGTACTACAATCTAGTTTAGGTTATTATATTAACCCATTAGTAAGTATATTATTGGCGTTCATTTTCCTAAAAGAGAGATTCAATAAATTTGAAACGCTAGCAATCATCTTTGCGACAATCGGAGTTCTGTATATGACGATTCGCGTTGGAGAATTCCCAGTCATCTCATTAATGTTAGCATTCTCATTCGGTATTTATGGCTTGTTGAAGAAGATTGTTAAAATTGAAGCCATTAGCAGTATTGCAATTGAATGTATCGTTACAGCGCCAGCCGGATTAATATATATGATTTATTTATGGAATACTGGAACATCATCAGTAGGTTTGAATATGGACACATTCTGGTTAATGTTCTCAGGTGCAGTAACTGCCATTCCATTAATCTTATTCTCAGCGGGTGCCAAACGTATTCCGTTATCTCTAACAGGATTCATTCAATACGTTGGTCCAACAATCATGTTCTTCTTAGGTATCTTCGCCTTTAAAGAACATTTTGATGCGCAACAATTGGTTACATTTGCGCTCATTTGGTTCGGTATCGTATTATACAGTATTTCTCAATACGTGAAAATGAAACGTAACCCTAGACCTGAATAATTTACAATAAGGCTTGGGAATAAAAAATATAATGGTGCTATTTTACAAATTCGCAGTAGCTGAATGGACTGAGAAGTCACTTAAATTAAACTTTTCTCAGTTCTAGTCATCCTTGCGGGGGTTGAACAACGAATTCAATATGAATTCTGTTCAACTCTCTTTTTTATTGGAATAAAAGTTAATAATTTCAAAACTTAGTTATGTATAAGTGAGATTAATTAAACTGTTTGATTCATTCAATTGCCTCTTCTATTGGATAAATATTTCCATCTTTATCTTTATACATGCTCATTTCATTCAATTTATCATCTTCAAATTCAATGTTTGTTAAGTAAAAATGGTGATCTTTCTTAAGTTGTCTATATTTAATTAAAAACATTAAACATAAGACACTGTTGAAAATTAAAATTAACTTTTTCACTTTACTAACCCCTTTAAATTGTAGTAAATATAAAAAATTATATTTATAAAAACATTAAAAGTAATTACATGTATTACAATATAATAAATAAAGACTTATATATTTTAGTTACTATTAATTATTGTATTTATATTGTAACGCATATTACCGTTCGAAAGTAGATATATTTATAAATAATTAAAAAAATAATAAAAAATCACTGTAATATTATGGGAATTTGATTTTAGCTGAAAGAAGGGGTTTAATTGCAAACTATTAAACATGATGGATCAATACTACATATCTATTTTGAGAATCCTATTAATAAGATTGAAAAGCTCTACATAAAAAACGAATTTAATTCAATAGATGTGGAAGACACTAATGAGGATTTACATTTATCATTGGATGAGGTTGATTTAAAAAAACATATTTTTCAAGAAGACATATTGATAATATTAAAATAAACAACACTGCAGCGTGTATAAAAGGTCAGTTTGCGATACTGAATTTCACATTAGAAACTGTGCAACTATTAATAAAAACGAGGCTGACTGATAGAGAAACATTCGTAAATATCAATCATGAAGAAATTGGAAAGACGAAAAATGCATCTACTTATAATTTTTCGGTAGAAATCTATAAAGATTTGATAGAATTCATGAAGTATGAATACAAAAATGAGGATATTATAGATATTTACTTAAGTATTAAAGTACTAGAATCATCGCAGAATTTAAGAATAAAAATCGGAAATCCTAGAATAATGGCGGAAAAGCTATTAAAAGGTGAAATTATTACTGAGTTTAACGGTAATATAGTGTCACTTACACCTTATTTCACGATGAAAGGTCGTAATTTATCTTTTAGAATTAATACGTATGACATCGATAGTTACTTAACATATGTGGATGAGTTAAAAAGATCAAAATGTCCCAACTTCTTAAAAAAGGAAAATCAAAAAGTGTGGGTAATTGGTGAAAAATCATATAAAGCTCAACTAGGTATTGAAAGTAATAAAAAAATCATTTTATACACACCGACATTTAGAGATGATGAAATTAATAAAGCCAAAAAACACATCATCAATCTAAAACTTGACTTACAAAGATTGAAGGAAAGTATTGGGGATGAATATATTCTCATTTTACGCCCACATATTATTATTAGTAACGCGTTAAATTTAAGTGAATCACTAAATGATTTTGTCGTCGATGGTACCAAATATCATGAAATCAGTGATCTATACTTAATTACAGATATATGCATCACAGACTATTCGTCAGTCATGTTTGATTTTGCAAATACAAAGAAACCATTATTATTCTTCACCTATGATTTAGAATTTTATAAGAACAGATTAAGTGGCTTTTATTTTAATTTTGAAAAAGAAGCACCAGGTCCACAAATTAAAACAAATGATGGCTTAATCGAAGCAATAAAAAATATTGATGACATACAAGAAGAATATAGAGAGAAATATAAAGCCTTTTACAATCGTTTCTGTACCTTTGAAAAGGGCATAACGTCTAAAACGATAGTAGAAAAATTCTTTAAATAAGACTGCTAAATATATTTTGACTCCTTTGCTAGAAATAGTTATAGGGGGAGTGGGACAGAATTCTTTTTAAATTCGTCGTCCCACCCCCCGCAAGGATGACTAAAACTGGAAAAAGCTTGATTTAAGCACCTTTTCAGTTTAGTCAGCTACTGCGAATTTGCAAAATAGCATCATCCTATTATTTATGTCCCAGGCTCATGTTATGTTTGTTAGTATAAGAGATAAAAGAGAGGTTGCTTATGCTAAAATCATTCGATTTGGAAATTATTAAACGTGCCGTGAAAATCTTTGTAGTTGCTACCATTTGTTTAATCATTACTACGATATTCTGTTATTTTGTTCATCCATCTTTCAATGACTTGAAAAATATGGGAAATGCGAGTGAAAAAATTGGCAACACTAAAGGACTTGAAAAAGTTTGGAAGTATATCGTTAATAATGGTTTCCGAGTTCCACTACAAATGTTTATCTTAGCCTTACTACCTATACCTTATCTTTATTTGATTAATCTAGTGGTTACCATTATTATGCCCGGAATTCTATTAGGCTTTCTTCTGAGCTTTGATTTACATAAAGGGTTGATAGGGAGTATAGCATTTATCCCACATTATACATTTGAAATCATGGGCTTTTGTATTTTAACAAGTGCGTTGTATATGCTAAACAAAGCCATCACACGTCGGTTTACCAATCTCTTTAGGAAAAGTAAAAAAGAAAACTACGCGATAAAAGTTAACTTAATCAATGTAATCAAATCCTATGTATTGATCGCATTACCATTAATCATTATTGCAGCATTTCTAGAAACCTATGTATCAAACTATTTATTTAATCTTATGAGTTGATCCTCATACATAAAGCCAAATGAAGCTCACGCTTTCAGTATCATTTAAAATATAATGTTAAGTTCATTAAACATAATTGAATAGTAGTTGAGATTTTTACTTAGTGTAGAAATCTCTTTTTCTTTTGAATTTCGGTTTGTATATATAAAATTTGGTGAAAACTTGATAAAATTAGTCCGAAAATTGATAAAATGGGATTATCAGACGATATGCTATATAGGTGATGAGATGGGACAATTATTAAAAATTGAAAATATAAAATATTCAATAGACAAACTAAATGAATCAGTGCAAAAATGGGAAACATCTAAAGATGGAAAGTTTTTACTAAGATATCCAACAGTTTACATAATAAATGATAAAAAAGAGAAAAATGATTTTGAAGTTTATGTTGGTGAGACTGGAGATATTAAAAGTAGGACAAGACAGCATCTTAATGCGGATACAAAAGTCAAAGCATTTTGGGAAGAATTTTCAGAATCAGATAATTCTTCAATGTATGTCATTGGTCATGAATTATTTAATAAGTCATTAACGCTAGATATTGAAAATAGACTCATGCAATATTTTCTCAGTGTAGATAATATTTCAATGGTGCATAACAGTAGGACTAATCAACAAAATGAATATTATACTTCTGAAAAATTAGATGAAATTTTCTCAAATATTTGGCAATCACTACATAAAAAGAATGGGGCTTTATTCCCAATTGAAAGTATAATAAAAGATTCTGCTATATTTAAAGCTTCTCCATTTCACAAATTAACTCAAGAACAAATAAATGCAAAAGAGGAGATATTAAATAAAATTAAAGCAGCAATTTTATCAAATGAAGAGAGTCAATTGATAATTGTTGAAGGTGAAGCAGGGTCAGGTAAAACTGTACTAATGAGTACATTATTATACGAACTAGGTAAGTATAACTTAGATTTAAATCAGAATTTAGATATAAATCTTTTAGTAAATCACAATGAACATGTAACTATTTATGATCAAATAGCTAAAAAACTAGGGATTTCTAGTAAATTTAATAAAATAGTACGAAAACCAACTAGCTTTATCAATAGCCATAATCCAGAGAATAAAGTAGATGTAGTAATAGTTGATGAAGCACATTTGCTACTAACGCAAGGACAGCAGAGTTATCAAGGAAAAAATCATTTAGATGATTTATTACAAAGAGCTAAAGTCGTAGTTATTGTATTAGATTTAAAGCAAGTATTAACAACTGGACAAATATGGGAAGAAGAACAGTTAGAAAAATACTATAATCAATCGGAAAATATAAATAATCGAGTTATATTAAGAAATCAAATGCGTATCAATAGTGATGAAACTACTTTCAATTGGATAAGAAATTTAATTGATAATCAAACTATAAACAAACTTCCAAAAGACAGTAAAGGCTATGAAATTAAAGTATTTGATTCACCTAATGAGTTAGAGGTTGCGATAAAAAATAAAGCTCAAAATACAGATAGTGGTATATCAAGAATGCTTGCTACATTTGATTGGAAATATAATAGTAAACCGCCTAAAGATGAAGATTATTGGAGAGTAAAAGTTGATAATTGGTCAATGCCTTGGAACTATCAAATAAAACCTAAAAGAAAAGTTAAAGATTTACCTTGGGTTGAGCAGGAACAGACAATAGATGAAATAGGTTCAACTTTCTCTATTCAAGGATTGGATTTGAATTATGCAGGAGTTATTATTGGTCCTTCAGTTAAATATAGGGATGGACAAATTGTATTTGACAAATCTTGCAGTGCTAATAAGAAAGTAACTCAAAGAAGAACATTGCAAGACGGTTCGAAAGAATATTATTCAGATATGCTTTTGAAAAATGAATTAAACGTTCTATTAACTCGAGGGGTAAATGGACTATATATTTATGCTGTAGACGACCAATTGAGAGAGGCACTTAAAAAAGCTTCACGAGGTGAGAATGATGAATGAAATACATGAAGTATTAAAAGAAATAAATCAATTTAGAGATGAACGTAATTGGAGACAATTTCATAATGAAAAGGATTTATCTTTATCTATCAGTTTAGAAGCTGCTGAATTATTAGAATTATTTCAATGGAAAACACCAGAAGAAGTAGTAGAAAATAAACAAGGAAGACTAGCTGAGGAATTAGCAGATGTATTGATTTATAGTTATATGTTAGCAGACAACTTAGATTTTGATATTAATGACATTATTCGAAAAAAACTAGTGAAAAATGCTGAGAAATATCCTGTTGAAAAAAGTAAAAATAATAATAGTAAATACGATGAGTTATAAAAAGAGTTAATAATCAATATTGAAATTAATCCCCTTGTAAGATAAAAGTCGATAAACTTTTATCTTACAAGGGGATTTTATTACGTATGATTAGAAGCTCATTCCACAATTGAATAATTTATATAATGAACACTGAAGTTTAAGTATATTACTATTATCAAATCTGGAATATAAAATTATATTAAAATGATCAAGCACAAGAAGAATGTTAAGGAGGTGTGAGGATGATTGAAAGACATAAGAAGTTAATCAAATTATTTTTAAGCAATCCCTATACATATTTAAGCGCTAATGAAATTGCTGAGTATCTAAATGTGTCCAATAGAACAGTTAGAAACGATATAAAAATTTTGAATGACAAATTTGAAAATACAATAATCAAGAGTGCTAAATCTAAGGGATATGTATTAAACAATCAAGAATACGATATTAAATATATTCAGGCTATGCTAAATCCTATTATAGAAAAAGATAGTAAGGCTATTATTAATTTAGCTTACAAACTTCTAATGAATGATAAAGAGTTTACCTTTTAGCAGAACATATTTAAGAATCGTTAAAAAAGTGTATTTAAATAACCCATTAGCAGGCAATATTAAAAAGCTTTATCCTTTTATTTTTAATATTTTATTTGAAGTTATTGAAAGTCTTTCTGAAGAGTCAGGTATCATGATTCTAGAGACACAACAGTCCTCGGATACTACGTATAGAATTTATGATTATGATAGAAAAGATAAAGATGGAAATACGCGTGACCTACATTTAGAACAAAGTAAAGATGTTATTGATATTTCGAATCAAGACCCTAACACAGAACCTATTGAGAAACATAGAAACGGTCAGAAATTTACTCAATTTGTATCTAATGAATTCTTTACTGTGGAAAAATGGGATATACAAGGTGTTTTAGATTATGAGAAACCACATGACTATTGCTTAATAACAGTAATAGAAGGTAATGGTAAAATTAATATTGATGGTGAAAATTTTGAAATAGAAAAAGGTAAACATTTTATTTTGACAACTGAAGATAATGAAATTAAATTTGAAGGTGAGTTAAGTATTATAGTGAGTTATTCTAGTGTAGAATAATTGTATTAAATTGTTGTGAGTGTGATTATTTGCACTTTACCATTTCTTTACTCACTCCAAATAATCCATAAATATTCCTCTTGTAAGATGGTGGTGTATACACTTTTATCTTACAGGGGGATTTTTTATGGATAAGAAGCAGTTAGGGAATAAGCGTGAGTCGTTTTCAATTCGTAAATACTCTATCGGAGCGGCGTCTATATTAGTTGGGAGTTTATTATTTTTAGGTGGGGGCCAAGCGTCTGCTACCGAAAGTAATGAGACTAATACTTCTGAAAAGGTTTCAACGTCACAAGCGCAATCAACTGAAGATCAACCGAGTCATGAAGCCTCAACGCAACGTGTTGAACAACCACAAAACAAGACGATAGCTACACAAGAGACAAAGACTAACGAGGATTCTTCTACTGAGGAAACGCAGTCAAACGAAGTTATACATAATGATACTCAAAGTAATGAAGCATCAGAACAATCTAAAGAAGAACAAAAAACACAACAAAATAAAGCATCTGATGATGTAATGAAACAAGAAAAAATTTCGACTGAGCAACCTACACAGGAAAAGACACAACCCACCTCTAAACAAGAAGTAATGACACAAGAGACATCAACTACTGAAGTTCAATCTAAAAAAGAACAATCACAAACTGAAGTACAGCCTCAACATGAAATTAAAGAAACATCTTCACAAAGCAACACGCAAAAAGCACCTACACAAGAAACTAAAAATTCAACACAACTAACTACTGAAAACAAACAATCAGAAAAAAGTAATACGACACAACAAACTGACCAAAAAGCAAATTCTGAGGTATCTCAATCCAACGTAACGTCATCTGAAGAAGTTTCAAATATTAATGCGACACGTACTAACGCTCAACCTTTTTCAAAAGAAGAAATGAATAAAGTAACTGCTGCAGAAGAGAATGATGTCGCAGTTTCAGACGTACCTCAAACACAAATGAAGCACATGTCTCCAAAACAAAAACAAGTGCTCTTCAATGCGTTACAACGTGATGCGAATACGCAAGACCAACAACCAATAGCGATTCTATCTACAACGCCTGAATGGACGTCAGCACAACGTACAAAGAATGCATCTCGAACTGGTCAAGATCAGTTAAATATTACGCATAAAGGTCGTTATACAAGTGGCGCGGATTTCGGGAATGGTGGCACAGAAATTGTGAAGTACAATCCGAAGAATGGCTATGCGTATTCGGTAAATGGCGATAAAGAAGCATTGGATATTATTGATGTGAAACATCCTGGAAAAGATGGCGCAATTAATTTAGTGAAGCGTATTTATCTACAAGATAATGAAATTGAAGCGGGTGATTTAACAAGTGTAACGGTACATCCGAGTGGAGACTATGTAGCCGTGTCTGCGCCAGCAGTGGATAAGACGAAGCCAGGATATGTTGTATTCTATGGTTCAAATGGTGATTACATCAATAATGTGACGGTAGGCAGTCTTCCTGATATGGTCACTTTTTCTAAAGATGGTAAATATTTATTAGTAGCTAATGAAGGGGAACCGAGCGACGATTACACTGTTAACCCACCAGGATCTGTGTCAGTCATTGATGTGACAGGTGGCCCAGCTAATGTGACTGACAATAATGTGCGTACAGCAATGTTCACGAAAGAACATCAAGAAGGTATTCGTGCGTTAGGTCATAATTCGGAAGATGCTTACTTGAATATTGAACCAGAATATATTGCGGTAGATAGTCAAAGTAAATATGCCTATGTAACATTACAGGAAGTCAGTGCCATTGCAAAGGTTGATATCGCAAAAGGACAAATCGTTCAAGTGAAAGGGTTACCTTACAAAGATCATTCACTAGCACAAAATGCAATGGATGCATCAGATGAAGATGGTAAATCTGAGTTGCGACGTGTGCCAGTATTAGGACTGTTACAACCAGATGGCATCGATACGTATGACTACAATGGCGAAACCTATTTATTGATTGCGAACGAAGGCGATTCTCAAGATTATGAGGGTTATTCTGAAGAAAAACGTGTGAAGAAATTGAAAGATGATATTCAATTGGATGCACGTTATTATCAAGGTTACACGCAAGCAGAACTAGATGATATGGTGGAGAATGGCTTGTTTGATGACGAACAATTGGGTCGTTTGAAAGTTACAACATCGCATGCGTTTAAAGATGCAAATGATAAATACAATGCGCTTGTATCTTATGGTGGTCGTTCATTCTCTATTTTAAGAGCTTCTGATTTAGAAATGATTTATGACAGTGGCAGCGATATTGAGCAACGCGTTTTAGACGTGTTACCTGAACGCTTTAATGCTAATTATGAATCAGCCGATGACATTAAAGTAGATGACCGAAGTGATGATAAAGGTCCAGAAGCTGAAAATGTGGTCGTTGGTAAAGTAGGTAGTCATTCATATGCCTTTGTCGGTTTAGAACGTGTTGGTGGTATTATGATTTATGATATTACAAATCCTAATGAACCGTATTTTGTGAAATATTTATACGACCCAGATAATAAAGATATTTCACCTGAGGGCATTACTTTTGAAAGTGCTGAAAGGAGTCCTAACGGCAAACCAATGTTAATCGTGTCATTCGAATTGTCTGGCACAACATCTGCTTGGGAATTAGAAGATTTAACAGGTGGTCAGAACGAGGACGACGGCCAATCTAATGATAACCCGGGAAATACTAATGGGGAGTCTAATAATGACGATACAACTCCTAATCCACCTTCTGAAAATGATGGTTCAAATACAGATCATGATGTAGATAATGGAGAACGACCTGATAATGGTGACGATACTTCAAATAATGATGAAGACAACCATTCTTCTGATGACACTAATGGAAATGATGAAGGCTTAGAACCACTTTATGAAATCGACGGAGACATTTTTGAAGATGATAGCGACGAGGTTATCTCAGATCAAGAAGATAACAATGATACAAAAGCACAGTCACATGAAGATGTAGAGAGTAAAGATGCTTCACACAATATGAATCATGGTGCCCATGCAAATCATCAAGAAGAAAGCCATGATAAGCAAACAATAAATTCTAACACTCTTAACTTGAGTGTGGTAAGCACAAAATCTTCAAGTCATCACGTAGGGGCAACTAACCATGGAAGTGTAGTATCTGAGAATGCAAACCATTCAAATACTTCGACTGATAACGTAAAAAAAGAACTGCCAAAATCAGGTCAAACTGAAACAAACACAATGCTATGGTCAGTGTTACTTGGCGGTTTAGGCTTAGCATTTATTAGAAAACGCAAAGCTTCGAAATCTGAGAAATAATATATAAATTAAGAGCACGCTAATCTGAAATCTAGTGTGCTCTTATCATTATTATTTAGAAGTTCTGTTAAATAATAAATGGTTATTAAAGTATTCGTTAGCATCTATAGTTGTTTCAATTTTGCCATTTTCCTTAAGCCATAATTGTAAGTCATCATAAAATTCTGGGCTCATAGATAAATCATTAGTAAAACATTTGGTAGTTGCAATGATTGTGTCTTTATTTAATTGATTACTTATATCCGTTTGAGTATATGTAGCATAAACATCGACTACCTCTTCGAGATGAGTATTAATGTATTGAATTGCTTTTTTAATGACTTTAAGGAATTTATTGATTTTTTCTTTATCCGCTTTTAATTTATTAGGACTTGTAATAAAAATTAATTGGCAAAAGTCTGGCACGTTATAATCTTTTAATGCAAAATAATCTACATTTAAACCTTTACTTTTTGCTTCAAGAATCTCAAAGTTTTCAAATATAAGTGTGGCAGCATCTGCTTTATCATTTAATAGTGCGTCAGTATGATAAAAACTATTATTAACTGGTGTTATATCTCCTTCTTTGTATGTTACACTATCAGCTTCAATCATTGTTTTAGCAATAGCAATACCTCCTAGGCCAGGGGCTCCAGGATATTGAAGACGTTTACCAACTAAATCTTTAGGTGTCTTTATTCCTTTATCTTTGTTATACATAACACCGCCATTAGTGTGTAGATATCTAGCGAAACCTACCACATTTTGATTAGTTGCTTTATCTTCAACTAAATGAATAGGCTCAGTAATTGCAATATCCATTGAATTATTTTCGATTTCTTCCAATGCATCGAAGTGTTTTTCTGGTTCAATCATTTCAATTTCTAACGCTTCTTCTTTAAACCAGCCTTTTTCAATACCTAAAATTAAAGGTAAGTGATCAGGATTTAAAAACCATTCTAAACCAACAATTAATTTTTCCATAAAAAAATTCCTCCAATAGACAATTTTTTCGTAAAAAAGTGAATTTGAAAGAAATAACAATATATGCATTTCACTTTCCTACGCTGGTACTAACCAACAGGTTCAAGGGTTGAAAGTTTTTTACTTTCTCTCAGCATATTAAATGCACCCCTAGTGATTTTTTTATCTATTAATAACATAGCATAAATTTGTATAGTAGAAAATTGACTGATAAAAATATAGTTAACATGATATGCTAAGTTTTGGAAACAAAATGTTAGCGAAATTCAAGCAAATGCACCATTTTGTATGCGGAAAGTTACATATGAACTTGCTAAGTTAGAAGAGAGGTGACCATAACTATGAAACTTGCTGAACAGATTAGGAAACACCGTAAAGAGAATGACCTAACTCAAGATCAATTGGCTACTGAATTACATATCACGCGACAAACCGTTTCCAAATGGGAACAGGGTACGATTGAACCGAATGCGCAAATGATTGTGCAATTAGCGCAACGTTTTGACATTTCCACAGACGAATTATTAACAGGGGAAACGTCTCATCCTTATAAAAGAGAAGCATCACAATCATATCCTGAACATTTAAATTTTTGGGATTTCTTATCTCAAAAGTGGTGGTTCGTATTAATTTTGGTAGTTATCGTGTGCGGTACAATAACACAAATCTTTACAAGTTAATAGTGAGGTCTCCTAACTCAACTTGGGAGGTACATGATGAGCTTAATAATTAAGTATTTAAAAATAATTGGTGTCATTATTTTGACGTTTGTATTAACAGTCATTGCGCAAAATATTGCTTTACTATGGCATTTGTTAGATTTGAAATCTTTTGAAACAATCTTACATGGTATCACCTATGTGGGACTTACCTTTTTATTCATTAAACTTTTAATTAATAAAGGATTTAAAGAGAAATTAAGTGACTATCGTATTAACTTACTTAAATGTAAACTCAGTTATCTATCAGTTGGCTTACTGATTCCGATTATAAATATCATCATTTATTGCGTCTTTATTCCAGGTCATTTTGAAATAACGAAAGCTGATACTGTAATAGAATATCTAGAAATGTTATTTGAAATTATTGTTTTAGGTGGAATCTGTGCACCTATAGCTGAAGAATTAACAGTACGAGGCTTATTAATGGTCTACATTGAAAAGAAAGCGAATATTATCTTTGCCATCATTGTTACATCTGTATTATTCGCTTTAGTCCATTTGTTTAATGGCGGGATGTCTGGTGTTAGTTTAATATTATTAGTCGTAAGCGGCACGGTCGCTGGTATATTGTACGGTCTGACGGCGTATAAATTTAACTCAATTTGGCCAAGTGTTTTTATGCATATGTGTTGGAATCTGTCAGACTTTGTCCACATCACAACGCATAATGATGACTACGGCGTAATTCAGTATATTATTAAAGTTAAAAACATACTCCTAACGGGTGGCGCATACGGCAATACCTCTTCCCTCGTAGCAATCGTATTATTCGTAATAGCAATAATTTTAGTTGAAAAGAAAAATGTGCAAAGAATTAACTTGAGAGACTAATTTAGTCTCTTTTTTTATTGACCTTCAAGTATAGTTTAATGATAACTTTTAAAAAACAAGGAAAGGGGATGCGAAAATGCAAATAGATGAAGTTTCCAAAAAGCTTAATATATCTAAATCAATGATTCGTTATTATGAAGAAAAAGGCTTGATTAACATTTCTAGAAATCAAAATAATTATAGGGAATTTAATCAGACTGTCTATACAACATTGAAACTTATCAAAGATTTAAAACGATTAAACTTAAGCCTAGAAGAAATAAAATATATTGTAAATTTATTTAACAAGCCTATTTCAAAGGAGTGTAACATCCAATCTACTAAGTACTTAGATCGAATTATTAAGGATTATAAAAGAAATATTAATGAACAAATTAATATATTGAATAGATTGGAACAAGTTAAGGAGCTCTCACAAGACATGAAATTTGAGGAAAATAAAACAGAAATTTTGAATATGTTAGCAGGAGTTAAAGAGTATGATTAGTATTATATATGCTGGAAATCAATCAGGGACATGTTATGGAATTTTTAACTTATTAACTCAAAAATTGGAAAATAAAGAGAAGTATATTTTCAATCTACAACTTATTAAAGAAGACATACTTATTTTAGAAAAAGGATATAAACATGAATTAACAGATAAGCAAAATGAATTTATAAATATTATTAATCAAAGTGATACATTAATATTCATTTATCCTCTATATTGGTTAAACATGCCAATGTTGCTTAAAGGATTTATTGATATGACATTTTGGCCTAATAAGGCTTTTAGTTTCAAAAATAAACAATATTATAAAAACGGTTTATGGAAAGATAAAAAAGCAATAGTTATATATACAATTGGTGGAAGTGAATGGTTTAATTTATTAAATTTGAATCTAGGTTATAGAGTATTAAAGTATCCACTAAATTTAGTTGGTATTTCTAATATAAAAAAATTTTATATTGATCAACTCAACCGAAGTAATAGGCAATCTGTAAATAAAAAAGTGAATAGTCTTGTAGAAAAGGTAATGAAATCCATATAAATAAACTAAGCACAAAGCGGTTATTAAGCTTTGTGCTTTAGTATGTTAGCCTTAAATTGCACTCATAAAAATTTAACTTGAAGGAGATAATGATTTATGGCGGTAAGGCAATTTAGTATTTATAAAATTTTGGCTTATATGATTCTCACAATTGCCATATTGGAAGTTGCAGGAGAATTAGGTGGGCTCGCTATGAATCATGGTCTAGCGAAACCTATTGGTCAACTGATAAGTGGAATTATATTTACCGTTGGGACATTGATAACATTAAAGTACATTCACTCAAAGAACCCAGACATTTTAAAAGAAATTAAATTAAAAGGGTATAGTAATAAGCGAGATTTAATCATAGCATTGGCACTACCATTTTTAATTACATTTATCGTATTAGTAATAGGTATTAGTACAGGTCTAATGCAAAATGTGAGCGTAAGTACGGATATACATATTTGGGCAATGTTTTTATTTAATTGTCTTTTCGCAGTATTATATGAGGCTTTTCCAGAAGAAGTGTTGATTCGTGGATTGATATTAAATGAGTTACGAAAAAAGTTTAAATTTATTCCATCATTATTTATCCAACCGGTATTATTTGTGATTATTGGCGGTTCAGTACATATTATTTCAAACTTAATACATTTAGGTAATCCAGAACTATTGTCAGTTGTAGGTTTAATGATTCAGTTTTTTATATTTGGCATCACGTTACAACTATATAGAGAATTTGCAGGTTCCTTATGGGCGAATATGCTGTTTCATTTAGTTTGTCTAGAAACGACTAGATTTATCTTTATGAGTTCAAGCCAATCTATCATTAAATTTCATGAAACACAACAAGGCGTTTTTGACACATTAGGATTATTGATTGGATTATACATAGGAAGTGCGATTATTTTAGCTATTCTACTTTGGTTCAGAAAAAGAAAGTACCAAAAACTAAATCAACAATAAGGAGGTACCAAATCAACGATGCGTCGTTCATTACTTACATATATTATTTTAGTGTTCGTTTTAACCTATAGTATTGAAGGTCTTGTTTATTTAATCGGCGGACTTCAAGCTTTCTCAATAATTGCGAGTTTAACGATGTTGTTTCCTGCTATTACGGCAATCATTGTATGGGCAATTTATTATCGTGACAAAAAATTTTGGAAGTTCTTCGGACTTAGATTAGGTAAAATTAAAAATTGGTTTATACATCCATTGATGATGCTATTGGCTTTGATAATTATATACTTAGTTTCTTATATGTTGAATCCCAATCAATTTCTAAATAGCACAGAACAACAAGATAGAATGAAAGATATTTTTATTTTCCTACCAGATGTACCACTATTTATCAACTTATTGATTCCAATAATACTTAATCTATCAATAGGTATACTATTTAGTATGATTGCTTATCTAGGTGAAGAGTTAGGTTGGCGAGCTTTTATGTACCCTAAATTGACCAATATTGGAGTAACAAAAGGATTAATTTTAGGCGGCTTTATATGGGGATTATGGCATCTCCCTCTTATCTTAATGGGACATAATTATCCTAATCATCCAATTCTAGGAAATATAATGATGATATTAGTGTGTATTCCGTTTGGCATTATTCTATTTTATTCATATATCAAATCTGGAAATATCTTTGTCCCAGCGATAATGCACGGAATTTTAAATCAATTTTCAAGTACTGTAACTACTTTCTCTATAAAAGAATCACAATTCAATCCATTACTTTATGGTTCAACTGGACTTGTTGGAATAGTGATTTTTAGTTTAATTGCTTTATTTTTAATTAAAACTATCAAGAAATCAAACCATATTTATAATTTTTAATTTTAGACTGACCCTCTATTCCGGAAGGTCTTAAATTACAAAATTAATTGCATATCGCAAAATTTCTACAAAAATAACGTATTTGTTCACAATTTTCGCTAGAATAAACAAGATTTTAACCATATGATGGCAACGTAAAGGAGCGGATCAATTTGAAAACCAAGAGTGTAGGAGAACGTATTAGAAACTTAAGGAAGTCTAAAAAGATGTCTCAAGAGAGGTTGGCAGAAAAACTAAATGTTTCTCGACATTCTATTTCAAATTGGGAAAGGGATGTCAGTTCTCCAGACATACATTCATTATTGGAGATGACAGAACTTTTTGGCGTTTCTTTAAATCATTTGGTTAAAGGAGATGAACTTATAGTGAATAAATATGTTTATGCAGCGTTAGCATTTTTCTTAGGTGGCTTGGGGGCACATAGATTTTATAGAAAACAATATGGTAAAGCACTATTATATATATTATTTTGTTGGACAGGTATTCCTGGTGTAATTGGAATAATAGAGGGAGTTATAGCATTTATAAAAACTGCAGATGCCCAAGGTAATATTTAAGACATAATATGGGGTAGGGAGTGGGACAGAATTTAACTTGAATTCAGTTTCATTCCCTTGTTTTATACATAGCAAAAGCACTTATAGCATTGGGGGAACTATAAGTGCTTTAACGGCCATATTGACGTTTTGGGAAAATACAATTATTGGCTTTTAATAAAATGTATAGTAAGGATACATTTTATCGGCATGGGATCATTAGTGATTCATAAATGTACTCTATAATTTAAGGAAGTGTGAGTAATTCAATCTAAATTGAAAAGAAAAGAGCATGTAATTCAACACGTAAGAAATTACTAATGCAATGATTACCCCAAAACAAATACATCAATTATGTATCTACTTTTAATAAATACCCAGTCAAATTAAAATAAAATTCTTTTTACAAACAAAAGAATAAAAATATTAACTTTATTTAAATCAAAAGTAATCTACTTTAAATTGTGCTACGCTAATAATGAATAAAAAGTCATTCCAATTAACAAATAATAATATTAAATGCGAAATTCGTATATATTCTTTTGCATAGTATTAATTTTGCTTTTTACATAAAAAATAATAAATTCCGTGGAATATAATTTGTTTTTTTAGTAAAATAGTCACCAAACGAGGATGAAAGATAACTTTAAACGTCTAAAACAGTTAACTTATATTCTCATTTTTTTATTATCTACAAGGGGATGGAAAAATTTTATGGATTTACTAATTGGTACTTTATTCTTAATTTTAGTTCTTATTATTTTTACATTATTTACGTATAAAGCGCCTAACGGAATGCGTGCGATGGGAGCACTGGCAAATGCGGCTATTGCGACATTCTTAGTCGAAGCATTCAACAAGTATGTTGGTGGAGAAGTATTCGGAATCAAATTTCTGGAAGAGTTAGGGGATGCTGCGGGAGGTCTTGGCGGTGTTGCTGCAGCTGGATTAACTGCGCTTGCGATTGGTGTATCTCCAGTCTATGCACTAGTTATTGGTGCTGCCTGTGGTGGTATGGATCTCTTACCAGGTTTCTTCGCAGGTTACCTTATCGGTTACGTTATGAAGTATACAGAGAAATATGTTCCAGATGGCGTTGATTTGATTGGTTCAGTAGTTCTACTTGCGCCACTTGCAAGATTGATTGCAGCAGGTTTAACGCCAGTCGTTAATAATACACTTTTAAAAATTGGTGACATTATTCAAAGTAGTACAGATACGAATCCAATATTTATGGGTATCGTTCTTGGCGGTATTATTACAGTTGTTGGTACTGCGCCATTAAGTTCAATGGCATTAACAGCTTTATTAGGACTAACAGGTATACCTATGGCAATCGGGGCAATGGCAGCATTTAGTTCGGCATTTATAAACGGTACATTATTCCATCGTTTAAAATTAGGTGATCGCAAGTCAACGATTTCAGTAAGCATAGAACCTTTGTCACAAGCAGATATAGTGTCAGCTAACCCAATTCCAATTTACATAACGAATTTCTTTGGTGGAGCAGCTGCAGGTTTAATAATCGCATTATCTGGCATGATCAATGATGCGACAGGTACAGCAACACCGATTGCTGGATTCCTTGTAATGTTTGGTTTTAACAATCCAATGACAGTCGTTATTTATGGCGTTGTCATGGCTATCGTTGGTGGACTTGCAGGTTGGATTGGTTCACTCGTATTTAAGAAATATCCAATTGTTACTAAACAAGATATGATTGATCGAGGTGCTAAAGACGCATAGTATTAAAAATAAACCTTCTTTGTATTGTCATTACAAAGAAGGTTTTTGGTATATAAATCCCTAAAAGAAAGTATTTACTAAATAAGTTTAATAATACTGTTTTATGTGTAATAATAAAATCGTAAAAATCATAGTAATCACTTTCATTATAGCGCTAAAAATTGTAAATATATCAAAAAACATGTTATTGTAAACATTTTGTCAATTATACATAAATAATTTATAAAGTTATTTAAAAAGTGTTGTATTATATTTTGCAATCGCTTACAATACATGTGAAAGATATCACAAAGGAGTTGTACAAGATGCAAAATTTAAGAAACAGAAGTTTTTTAACACTATTAGACTTTTCACAAAAAGAGGTTGAGTTTTTACTAAATCTATCAGAGGATTTAAAACGTGCGAAATACGCCGGTATAGAACAGCAAAAACTTAAAGGTAAAAACATCGCATTAATTTTTGAAAAAGATTCTACTCGTACACGTTGTGCGTTTGAAACTGCAGCATATGATCAAGGCGCTCACGTGACATATCTTGGACCAACTGGAAGCCAAATGGGTAAAAAAGAATCTGCGAAAGATACTGCTCGTGTATTAGGTGGTATGTATGATGGAATCGAATACCGCGGCTTCTCACAACGTACTGTTGAAGAATTAGCGAAATATTCAGGTGTGCCTGTGTGGAACGGCTTAACAGATGAAGATCATCCAACTCAAGTACTTGCTGACTTCTTAACAGCAAAAGAAGTATTGAAAAAACCTTACCATGAAATCAACTTCACATATGTTGGAGATGGACGTAACAATGTAGCAAATGCATTAATGCAAGGTGCAGCTATCATGGGAATGACTTTCCACTTAGTTTGCCCTAAAGAATTAAATCCAACTGATGAGTTATTAAAACGTTGTAAAGAAATCGCAGCTAAAAATGGTGGCGAAATCTTAGTAACTGATGACATCGATGAAGGTGTTAAAGGATCAGACGTTATCTACACAGACGTTTGGGTATCAATGGGTGAACCTGACGAAGTTTGGGAAAAACGTATCAAGTTATTAGAACCATATCGTGTAACTAAAGAAATGATGGAAAAAACTGGTAACCCACGTGCCATCTTTGAACACTGCTTACCATCATTCCACGATACTGAAACTAAAATTGGTAAAGAAATCCAAGAAAAATATGGCTTAACTGAAATGGAAGTTGCTGACGAAGTCTTTGAAAGTGAACAATCTGTTGTCTTCCAAGAAGCTGAAAACAGAGCACACACTATTAAAGCTGTAATGGTTGCAACTTTAGGAGAATAATTGAAGGGAGACCTACCTATGTCTAAAATCGTAGTGGCTTTAGGTGGTAACGCTTTAGGACAATCACCTGAAGAGCAATTAGAATTAGTTAAAGGAACAGCTAAATCATTAGTTAGCTTAATCCAAAAAGGTTATGAAGTTGTAATCAGCCATGGTAATGGACCACAAGTCGGCAGTATTAATTTAGGATTAAATTATGCAGCTGAAAATGGTCAAGGACCAGCGTTTCCATTCCCAGAATGTGGCGCAATGAGTCAAGCTTATATTGGTTATCAATTACAAGAAAGTTTATTAAATGAACTTCATGCTTTAAATATTGATAAACAAGTGGTTACATTAGTGACTCAAGTTGAAGTAGATGGTGATGACCAAGCATTCAATAATCCTACGAAACCAATTGGCTTATTCTATACAAAAGAACAAGCGGAACAAACAATGGAAGAAAAAGGTTACAAATTCGTAGAAGACTCTGGACGAGGTTATCGTCGTGTTGTACCTTCTCCAATGCCAATCAACATTGTAGAACTAGATAGCATTGAAACATTAATTAAACACGGTACATTAGTTATTGCAGCTGGTGGTGGCGGTATCCCAGTTGTTAAAAAAGAAGGTAACTATAAAGGCGTCGATGCTGTTATCGATAAAGATAAAACAAGCGCTTTACTTGCGGCACACTTAAAATCAGATCAATTAATTATCTTAACAGCAGTAGATTATGTTTATATTAATTACGGTAAAGATAATCAAGAAGCTTTAGGTGAAGTAACAGTGGATGAAATGAATCAACATATTGCTGACGGTCAATTCGCAAAAGGTAGTATGTTACCTAAAGTAGAAGCGGCATTACAATTTATCGAGAAAAATCCGGAAGGTAGTGTATTAATTACATCTCTTGAAGATTTAGGAGATGCCCTAGACGGTAAAATTGGTACATTAATTAAAAAATAATAAACGCGATTAACTTTTGACATGGTTATACAATAACACTCAATACATTTTAATAAATAAGTTGAACCTGGGCTTAATGTGTGTGATTTACATACGTAAGCTCAGGTTTTTTAGTGGTCTTTTGGGTATTAAAAATCCCCTCACTAGTTGGCGTAGTGAGGGGATTGATGTTTACTAAATGTATTATGAAACTTGTTAAAATATTTCAATATCAGAAAGTGTAAAATGCGACTTCAAATTACTTTATTGTAATTAACTCAATATAAATGCCACAAATTCTTCTACGCTAAGATTGTCAAAGTAGAACTTTAAATCAATGTCATTCAAACGTTCAATCAAGTCAGCTTTGACCATACGCGTACCAATTAAATGTTCTTCAACATCGTGAATGTTACCTTGACCAAAGAAATCGCCATAAATACGACAAGCGGCAATACGGTTATGTTCAATTGATAGGGAAATATCAATTGTGCCACAACTAAAGCGCTCATTTCGATTGTATTCATATCGTGGTGAACGGCCATAGTTCCATTCCCAATTATCATACTTTTCAGCGACTAATTGATCGATGCCAGCCCAATCTTCGTCTGTTAATTCATAGCGTTTGGCATCTTTAATG
This sequence comes from Staphylococcus sp. HMSC14D10, assembly GCF_001808125.1. Taxonomy (NCBI): domain Bacteria; kingdom Bacillati; phylum Bacillota; class Bacilli; order Caryophanales; family Staphylococcaceae; genus Staphylococcus; species Staphylococcus sp. HMSC14D10. The sequence continues at coordinate 121,204 of NZ_KV792237.1, forward strand.
TCATCTATTCCCATAATTTGCTTAATCATGAGATCTTTGAATTCATGAATGGTGATGTCTTGATATTTAGGGTCTAATGCATCGCGGATTTGACCGACGCGGGCACGTACTGATTTGATGCCTTTAGATTCAATCTTCTTACGGTTTGGTTTCAATACGTTGACCATGGCGTCGTAATCGACATCTAATAGTAATGAATAACCACCATAAATACGGTTATTCAATAATGTCATCGCAGCACCTGAAATTTTCTTGTCATTTAAAGCGAGATCATTACGACCACTTTGAATGACGTCAGTTGCGCCTAAATTATGTAACGCTTGAATAGCAGGGCGATAGAAGCGTTGGAAATCACCATAAATGGATGTATCCTGTTCTAAAATACAACATACGTTGACGGCACCATCGTCGACGTAAACTGCGCCACCGCCTGTATCACGACGTACGACTTTAATGTTGTTCTCATCGACGTAGTCTTGATTGATTTCAACCGCTGTATTCTGGAAACGACCGATTTCTACTTTAGGTTGGCAATAATATGGAAGTAATATATCTTCGTCCAGAAAGATATTGTTATTAATATATACTTGCATCGCCAAGTTTACGGCGCCATCATCGATATATTTACCATTACGAATAGGTTCTATTAAATACATGTTTTTGTCTCCTAAGTTGTTAATTGTCTTTGTGCGTTAATGATTAATGATGCTATATCTTCAGTGAGATGAATGGTTCTATCTTGGATTGATTTAGGGATACGATACGCTTTCTTGTTTAACGTCATAAACACGGCATTGGGATTGTGACGCGTCATACGTTGGAAAGGATGTTTCACAAATTGTGGTGTCGTATAACCAATACCAATTTCAAGATATAACACTTTGCCATTCTTATGAGTATCTAGAAAATGATTGTAGCGATCTAATTGTGCATGGAAATCTGCATCTTCAACCATGCCGACTTGTGCTTTACGTTTGTTAATCTCCATAGGGGCATCACATTTTGGGCAATGTGGAATCAACTCATATGGGATTTTCATGTCTTCTTGTTTGGCTACCATTTCGCGAATGGCATCATCATCACGATATGTTTGTGCATGACAGTGTTGGCTACATTGCCAAAGAATATATTCTCCTTGAATATGAAATACTTTATTTAAATCATAATCTGCCACTAAAAAGGCATTATCTGCATTGGTCGTAATAATATGATAATCCTTGTGTTCAAGCATCTTTTTAAGTGCAACGTAAGAAGGGCCGACAGGTTGGTCTAAGTAGTTCAACTTCACGAAACGACTTTCAAATGCCCAATATTCCTGCCAACTATCAAACGGGTGCAAACTCGCTTGCAACATATCGAAGAAATTATATTTCTCGATAAAGTCGGGAAAGTTCTGCGTAAAACGTTCACCAATATAAGTGAAACCGTCTGAAGCAGACATACCAGCGCCTATGCCGACAACGATGGCATCAGCTTCATCAATGGCTTGTGCCAAGATATCCGTTTGAGTGGGGTCTTGTTGTTGCGCCTTATCAAGCGCTATCCAATTCTCGTTATGCGTTGGGTTATCTGTTGTTGTCATTGAAAGCCTCCTTATATAGTTCTAAATCTCTATCTGTAAATACGTTAAAGAGTACTTTCAACTCTGAGCCAGTTTCATGTAAATATTGACGTGTCGTTTCAATCGCTATACGACTTGCCTCGTCTTGTGGGAATCCAAAGACACCTGTTGAAATACAACAGAATGCTAAGTGTCTTAACCCCTTTTCATCGGCAAGCGCTAGACAGCTACGATAACAACGTGCAAGCAAATCTCTATTCATCTGAGATACAGGTTGTTTACGAATTTGCGGGCCAACCGTATGAATGACATATTTGGCTGGTAAATTATAAGCAGAGGTAACCTTTGCTTTACCAACACCTTCTTTACGTCCTTGTTGCTCAATTATATGAGCGCAATCTAGACGTAACTGTACACCAGCCTTGGTATGAATGATGTTATCTATGCAGTCGTGATTCGCTTGCATACATCCTAAGAATCGGCTATTCGCTGCGTTGACGATACCGTCAATATCAAGTGTTGTGATGTCACCTAGCCATAAATATAATGGCTCATCTGAAACAGGTGTTAAATCATCAATATGTGTAATGTCTTGTTGGTTGTTTAATGTAGATAAATAGGCATCTTGAATATCTAAGTACTCAGAACTGACAGGCTCAGGTGGACGAACATTGGCCAAACCACGATACAATTCCCACTGTTCTGTGTCAGTGTGAGGGAGGTCTAAAGGTTTGTCACCATATTGTTCCTTCCACATCGTTTCAATAAGATAAGCTAAACGTTCTTGTTGGTTCACTGACATTTAGTCCTCATCTGGATCTGGTAATGCGTCGTATGCTGCTTCATCTACATTTTCTAATTTAACTAACCAATTTTCTTCTGGCTTTTCAGAATTTAAAATAGCTGGCTCATCTTCAGCTTTCGTATTACGTTCGACAATTTTACCTGCAAGTGGAGATTGCACATCTAACACAGTTTTAGATGCTTCGATACTCACGATTTCATCATTGACGTTAACGTCATCTGGTCCCATAAATTCTACATAACCTACTGTACCTACGTCATCTTGTAATTCAGGTGTCATACGATAAATATATTGGTTTCCTACCTTTTCAACATATAAATAATTAGCTAATTTAGCCATTTCATATCATCCTTTCTTTATTTATAAATACGCTTGTGCGATGCGTTCAATTGTACGACATCGTTGGTCGATGCCTGGTAATAGCGGTACGACTAAGACTTCATCCGCCTTAAATTCTTGGATCATTGCGTCCAAGCGGGGTTTCACTTGCTCGATTGTGCCAGCTAAGATGCGTGCACGATGCTGAGCGATAACGCGTTTATCACGGTCACTTAAGTTATATTGTCGTGCTATTTCGATGGATGGGAAGCGGTCGAACTCGGCAAATTGACGTTTGCCTAGTAGCCACACGTCAAGTGCGTGTAGTAAGTCTTGCGCTTCTTCTTCAGTGTCCGTTACAATCGCAAACGTTGTTAACATGACTGTGGGTGACATGTTTAACGCAGTTTGTTGAAAGTGTTCACGATACGTCTCTACTGACGCTTTAGCTGCATCAATCTTATCTTGGCTAGGTAATAAGAATGTTCCTAATGTGTAGCCCATGCCTTGTGTAGCAGCTAATTTAGCTGAGCGTTGGCTTGCACTTAAGAGCCACATTTCTGGATGACGTGATAGGTGAGGTTGACTAATCACTTGTCCTACACGTTGTTCCTCTGGTGCTTGCGTCAAATAATGACGAATATCCTCAATGCTTTGTGCATAATCAAGATAGTCACGCTTGTCCTCATCCATTGCACGTTTGACCACCGCTGTACCTGGATTATTGCCGATACCCAAGTCAACCCGACCAGGATGGAGTGCCTCTAACATTTTAAAATTTTCGGCCACTTTAAACGGGCTATAGTGAGGCAACATGACGCCACCAGACCCTAACTTAATGCGCTTCGTTTCCCCTAACAAATGCATCATTAATAATTCAGGACTACCACTCGCAAACGCTGGAACATCATGATGTTCTGTTAACCAGAAACGCTTGTAGCCTAAGTCATCAGCGAGTTTCGCAAGTCTTGTGGTATCTTGTAAAGCTTGCGTCGCATCCTTGCCTTCATCAATCATGGCATAATCTAATATATTGAAATCCACTTGGCGCTCATCTCCAAAGTTAATTGTTTAGTCCCTTAATTATAATACCCACCACCATTTTAACGTGTTTAGTGAAATTTTGTAGGAATTTAGTTTATACGTCACACAAATGTTCTAGTGGTTTTCTTCTTTTTCTGAAAAGGGGTGCTAAAACAGTTCACAAACAAGTCGATTGAGTATTGTCATAAAGCATGATACTTTGAAAATAATACAAAAATGAACGAAAGAGGATGTCATAAAATGTCGAAATTCGTACCACTGCTAGAACCTATTACACTATCTAATGGCATTACATTAGCTAATCGATTTGTTCTTTCGCCCATGACGACGAACTCGTCTACTAAAGAAGGGCATATAACAGAGGAAGACATACGTTATGCGAAACGTCGTGCCAATTCAGCAGGATTACAAGTAACTGGCGCAGCTTATATCGAGCCATATGGTCAGTTATTTGAATATGGGTTTAATATTTCTGATGATGCTTGTATTCCTGGTTTAAGAAAAGTGGCGCAAGCTATGAAACAAGAGGGGAATAAAGCGATTATTCAACTTGCACATGCTGGAAGATTCTCAAATACTGCAATTATGAATTATGGGGAAGTCTATGGCCCAAGTCCAATGACGTTACACTCTCCAATTAAACATGACGTTTTAGAAATGTCGGTGGAGAAAATTCATAACGTCATACAACAATATGCCGATGCAACATCTAGAGCAATTCAAGCTGGATTTGATGGCGTTGAAATCTCCGTTGCACAACGTTTACTCATTCAAACTTTCTTCTCTACGTTCTCAAATCAACGACATGATCAATATGGCGTTGATTCGTTAGAGAACCGAGCACGCTTTGGCTTAGAAGTCATGCAGGCAGTACAAAAAGTCATCGCTGAAGAGGCGCCTAGTGATTTCATATTCGGTTACAGAGCGACACCTGAAGAGACAAGAGGTAGTGATTTAGGCTATACAGTTGATGAATTTAATCAATATTTAGATTGGGTCATGGAAGTCGCAAATATTCATTATGTGGCTATCGCAAGTTGGGGACGCAATATTTACCAGAATAAGACGCGTACACCAGGCGACAATTATGGACGCCGCGTCAATCAAGTCGTATATGAGTATTTAAATGGACGTGTGCCATTGATTGCGAGTGGTGGTATTAATACACCTGAAACGGCACTAGATGCTTTAAATAACGCTGATATGGTCGGCATGTCGTCACCATTTGTTACAGAACCTGACTTCGTTCATAAATTGGCAGAAGGACGTGAAGACGACATTGATTTACATGTACATCCAGATGAGTTAGATGAGCTGGCCATTCCACATGCTGCCTTTAAAGACATTGTTCAAATGATGGATTACGGTGAAGGTCTGCAGAAGAAAACACGCGATGAATTGCGTAAATTAGAGAAAAATTATGATGAGGAATAGAGAGTAAGGCAGAAATCGAGTGTGTTAAAAAGATTTCGTTGCCTTGCCCTTGCAATGAAGACTATAACGGTGAATATGTTGATTAAGGCTGGGATATTTTAAGATATTCTAGTCTATTGTTTTGTTTAATTTCCGGCTAAATATTTAATTTTTCACGCCGTTAATGTAAACTTATTTATATATAAAGTTTACATTTAGAATTTTTACGGGATTTTTTAAAGTAAGGGGTTTAATAACATGAGATTAAATTTAGCAGAACGTATCTTAAATCAAGACGTATTAAGTAAGGATGAGGCGTTAGCATTATTTGAAGATGAAACGATTGATACATTTGAATTATTAAATGAAGCATATATCATTCGGAAACACTTTTTCGGGAAAAAAGTGAAACTCAATATGATATTAAATGCGAAAAGTGGAATTTGTTCAGAAGACTGTGGTTATTGCGCTCAATCGGTGAAAATGAAAGAAAAACAACGCTATGCGTTAGTTGAATCTGACAAAATTAAAGCTGGTGCACAGGTAGCGACGGAGAATCATATTGGTACATATTGTATTGTCATGAGTGGACGTGGGCCTACAAATAGAGAGGTTGATCATATCTGTGAGACGGTTCATGATATTAAAGTGTTGCATCCACAACTTAAAATTTGCGCATGTTTAGGTTTAACAAATGAAGAACAAGCGGAGAAGTTAAAAGAAGCGGGTGTGGATCGCTATAATCATAATTTGAATACAAGCGAAAGGTATCATAATGAAGTCGTTACAACACATACATATGAAGATCGTGTGCGTACGGTTGAAATTATGAAAGCGAATCATATCTCGCCATGTTCTGGAGTTATTTGTGGCATGGGTGAGACGAACGAGGATATCATCGATATGGCATTTGCGTTGAGAGAAATTGATGCTGATAGTATTCCAATTAATTTCTTACATCCAATTAAAGGGACAAAATTCGGGGGACTCGATTTATTGTCACCAATGAAATGTTTAAGAATTATTGCGATGTTTCGATTGATTAACCCATCTAAAGAAATTCGTATTGCAGGTGGGCGTGAAGTCAATTTACGTTCTTTACAAGCCATCGCATTAAAAGCAGCCAATTCCATCTTTGTAGGTGATTATCTGATTACAGGTGGGCAACCGAATGAACTCGATTATCAAATGATTGAAGATTTAGGGTTTGAGATTGATGGGTAATTTAGGAAGACTTTGATATTTGATACGATAAAAGAGAATAATATTTGGAAGAGAATGAAAATATTTTATTGGTTTGATATAAAATGGGGGAAACTTACAATTACTAAAATTTATAAAATGCAGAAACAATTTTACCCTTATCTGTATTTCTATATTGAAATATTTTAAAGCCGCAATCTTCACAATAAAATTTTTCTAGTTTGAAATGATCGTACCAGTCAACGCAAACATGTTTCAATGCAGTTTTTTTATAAATATCATAAGCTATTGAGAATGCATATTCTAAAATTGTTTTCCCTGAAACTAAACCTTTATATTGGTCGTTTCTAGCGAGTTTCGTAATTAATAAAGATGGAAATTCATTGTTTTTCATAGCATCAGAAGAAATTTTCTTTTTAATATTTTTACTTACATTAATTTCAAATTTTATGATGACTATTTTTAAACAAAAATATCCGATGAGTTCTGAAGTATCGGAATCAATTAATAAATACGTGCGGATTGAATTTTGTTTATTTAAAGAAAGAGCTTTGTCTTGCAAGTAAGATGCAATAGAAGGGTTTGAAGAAGTTTTAAATTTACTTATATTTCGTCGGATAAGTTTGAGAAGAAATTCATCTTCCATCTCATAGTTAGTAAGTTCAAAGATATTACAAAGTTGATGGTTTATCTTTTTCATTTTCTACTAGTTTTTTAAATGGATTTGGTTGTGGTGTATCTTCTTCAAGTCGGTTATGAAAAGGCTTAAACTTTGCAGTTGCAAATATGATAGCTTCTTCTTCAGTTAAAGTATATGAATTTCTTTCTTCTGGAATCATAGTATCATCTCCATTTGTTATAATATAATATTTTTTATAAATTATAATGCGTATTAAAATATTTGGCAACAGAAAAGATATGTAAGTAAAAGTCTTTATTTGTTCAATAGTATTGACTAAGGAAGAGATAAATATAAAGGAATAAAGAACAAAAAAGGAGGGAAACAGAATTCACTGTTTCTCTCCTTAATATAATTACATCAAACCTATCAATTTCATCCATAAGGAACCTAAACCGAGCCAGATTACAAAGTACACAACGCCTAAGGCTAGGTTCATCAGCCACCAACGTTTCTGAGTGACGTAACCGGCTGCGTAAAGAATAGGTGCAGGACCACTACTATAGTGTGTTGTAGAGGCCATTAAGTTACCAAAGAAACCAAGCATTAATGCACTAAATAACGGTGGTGCACCTGCAACAACGGCTACACCGAGTAATGCTGCATACATAGCACTGACGTGAGCAGTTGAGCTAGCAAATAAATAATGTGAATAGAAATAGAAGATTATTAGTATCACAAGGACGACTGGCCAACTTAGACCGCCTAAACTGTTTGCGATAGTATGGCTTAACCATGGAATAAAGCCTAATTGATTCAGTTGATCTGCCATCATAACTAGCACTGAGAACCAAACTAATGTATTCCAAGCGCCAGTTTCATTTAAAATATCTATCCAATCTAACACGCCTGTAATAAGTAATAAAGATAATGCGATAAAAGCAGTTAATGTTGCGTCTACACCAATAAAGCTACCGACTACCCAAAGTAGTAATGCGATAATAAATACACCAATCATGAATTTTTCAGCTTTAGCAATTGAACCCATATCAGCTAATTCATTTTCAGCCCAATCTTTCGCATCAGGTGTCTCTTTAACTGTTGGCGGATACATTTTATAAATAATAAATGGTATGACGATAAGTGACACAATACCAGGGACGATGGCTGCTAAGAACCAGTTCATCCAAGTAACGTGAACATGTGCAGTCTTCTCAGCTAAGTTCTGAGCAAGCAGGTTACCGGCCATTGCAGTTAAGAACATCGCGGCAGTAATAAGGTTGCCGTGGAATTCAGTAAAGATTAAAAATGACCCCACCTTACGCTCGGTGCCTTGTTTCGGATCAGAATCAAATGATTTAGAGAGCGATTGAATGATTGGAAACATAATTCCACCTGCGCGAGCAGTATTACTAGGTGTTGCTGGTGCTAAAATCAAATCTACACCGACAAGTGAGTATGCTAGACCGAGTGTCTTCTTCCCAAATAATCTTACGAACTGAAGTGCGATACGACGACCGAGTCCAGTTTTAACGAAGCCTCTAGAGATAAAGAATGCCATTGCAATCAACCAAATACTAGGATTACCGAAACCTTGTACGGCAGTCTTTGTATCGATAACGCCAACTAACACGGTTAGCGTGAACCCTATGATCGATACGGCACCAATCGGCATAGGTTGTGTGATACAGCCGATAATGGTACCTACGAATATAGCAAACATTAGCCATGCATCCAGACTTAATGATTCAGGTCTGAAAGGTGCAAGCACAGCTATAAGTATGCCTATGACTAGAGGTAATATAAATTTTTTATATTTAACAGAGTTATTCATCTAGAAACCTTCTTTCCAAATTTCGAACATTTTCATACATAGAACAGTCCTATTTTTAAGCAATGTACAGAGCATTTTTACATTTTATTGAGAATTATTATCAGTAGATTATAACGTTATAAAAACGGCATAGACTATCGAAATTAAATTATGAATAGTATAAAATGTTACTCAAGAAAGGGGATGGGATGATGTTTACAATAGGGACATTAATCGCAAAAGATGATACGTGGATATTATGGGCCATAATTATAGTTTGGGCGACAGTCAGTATCTTCTTGGAACAGAAATATCAATGGGCAAGTACCATTTCAGGTGCCATCATTGCATTAGTAGGGGCTATGTTATTATCTAATTTTAAGATTATCCCGACTGAATCGCCGGTTTATGATACAGTATGGGATTACGCGGTACCAATATCAATTCCTTTATTATTGTTCAGTTCTAATATTTTAAAGATTTGGAAGGAAAGTCGTCGATTATTATATATCTTCTTAATTGCATCAGTTGGAACATTGATGGGGACAACGGTAGGATTTATTTTACTTCATCAGTGGATTCCATATTTAGCAAAAATTGGTGCGATGATGACAGGAAGCTATATAGGAGGTGGCGTGAACTTTGCAGCTTTAAGCACAAAGTTTAAAACGCCGAGCGACATGATTTCATCAACAGTCGTTGCAGATAATAGTGTTATGGCATTGTACTTTATGTTGTTGATTGTAATACCGTCTTTACCTATTATAAAAAGGTGGTTTAAGACAGATTATCAAACTGAGTCAACACCAGAAACGCAACAATCTTATTGGCAACCGAAGCAAATTCAATTATTAGATATTGCACTTTCAATAGCGATTGCAGTGGCATTAGTAGCAATCAGTTTTAAATTATCTGAGATCATTCAACATGTGATACCGCAGTCTAATGTCCTACTTACGATACTGGTTTCTTTCTTTGGCGATCAATACTTGTTACTTACAACACTTACATTATTGGCAGTGGCTATTTGGGGAGATTTCTTTGATAAATTAGCCGGTTCTTCAGAAATTGGAACATTTATTATTTACATATTCTTTGTAGTGATAGGAACACCTGCTTCATTTATGACGATTATAAAAACAGCACCACTATTATTTGTCTTTGTGAGGATTATTTTAATTTTCAATCTAGGTTTAAGTTTAATACTAGGAAAGTTATTTAACTTTAAGATTGAAGAAATACTGTTGGCAAGTAATGCTACTGCTGGTGGTCCTACAACGGCAGCAGCTTTAGCTATTAGTAAAGGATGGCAAGGTCTTGTTGGACCAATACTAATTATAGGTACATTAGGTTATGTCATAGGGAACTATGCGGGCACACTTATTTATCAACTTTTAATACACATTGGATAATATAAATACATAAAGGGAGATATCTCAGCATAATTTTTAGCTGCGTATCTCCCTTTTTCAAAAAAATTAATCATTTAATTCGCTATCTTTAATATCTGTAATAAACATGTGTCCGGGTGAGTGTGTAATCATTAACTCAGGTTTGGCATCAAGTGCAACAGATTGTGGTGTCACGCCACATCCCCAGAAGACAGGCATTTCGTTAGGTTTGATTGTGACAGCTTCTCCATAATCAGGCTTATCGATATCAGTGATTCCCAGTTCTTCTGGTGTACCAATATGAATCGGCGTGCCATGAACATTCTTAAAATGTGAAGTAATTTCTGTTGCCTTAATCGCTTGAGTCATAGTCATCGGACGCATACTAACTGTAATGTTACCTTTAAAATAGCCACTTGATTCGGCAGGGATGTTAGTACGATACATAGGTACATTATGACCCTCTTCAATATGACGTACAGGTAAGCCAGCTTCCAACAATGCATGTTCAAAAGTGAAACTACAACCAATTAGAAAGCTAACCATATCTTCAGTATAAAGATCAGTGATATCGTCAACTTCCTTAATCAATTGCCCATGTTCATAAATGCGATACTTCGGAACATCAGTGCGTATATCCGCATATGGCCCATAATATGGAAAAGAATGTGCGCCAACTTCTGATACATCTAAGAGTGGGCAAGTCTTTGGATTTCTAAAACAGAACTTTAAGAAATCATAAGCATATTTCGATGGCAATATAACCACATTAGCTTGTATATAACCTTCAGCCATACCGCTTGTGTGACCGACAAGTTCTCCATCTCGAATTAATTGACGTAAGACTTCAGGTGATGACTGTTTGTAATTCATTATAAATCCCCCTTGTTTCCCCTTAATGATAAAAAGTGCTTATTACTACAATATTTTAAAATTACACATATGACAAGAGCGGTATATGCGCTATTTATTAAAAAGCTTGTATGCTAAAGTGATCGAACTATTCACAAATATTGGTAATAAACAATATAAACTTACAATAACCCAATTATCATCTACATGATAAATGACAAAATATAGTATGAATAAAAATATACTTATGATTAGTCCAATTAAAGGCAGTAAATTAAAGTACAGATTCATATTGTTATTCTTCTTCATTGTTCTGTTCCTTACCTTGTTCTTTTTCATTAGATTTATTATGATCTTCTCGTTGTTCTAATGGAATGGAATAATCTTTGTCATCATCAATATAAGACATTTGGAAGTGCTTCGTATGTTCTCTGCGAAGCGCGCGCATAATAGAAAGTGTCATTAGTAATAGAATAATAGAGAATGGTAATCCTGTTACAACGGATGCAGTCTGTAAACTCGTCAAACCACCTGCAATTGTCATTGCAACTGAAATGGCACCGATCAGCAATCCCCAAATCACTTTATGTTTCACCTTTGGATTCTCGCTACCTCCTGTTGCCATGCCAGCAACAATATGTGTTGTTGAGTCTGCACTTGTCACTATGAGTAAGAATATTAAGACGACTGCTAATATGCTCGTAATATCTGCTAATGGAAATTTTGATAGTAATTCAAATAAAGCTACTGTGTAATCTTTATCTACTAATTTAGCGATGTTATCGCCACCCATAGCAACTTTAACGGCCATACCACCAAATCCTGCAATCCATACGAATGAAATGAGTGGAGGTACGATTAATACACACATGATAAATTCACGAATTGTACGTCCACGAGATACGCGAGCGACGAAACCTCCTATGAACGGTGACCATGAGATTACCCATGCCCAATAAAAGACAGTCCACTGTTGTATCCAAGCATTATTGCCAGAATATGGATTAATACGTAAGCTATATTCAACAAAATGTCTGATATAGTCTCCGATTGCTAAAGTATAAGATTCGAAGATGAATTTTAAGTCTCCAAAGATAAGCATGAATAGTAGTAAAACAGCGCCTAAAATAATATTGATGTTACTTAGCCATTTAACGCCCCGATTTAAACCAGTTATTGCAGAACCTAAGAAAATACAAACCATGAGTACCGTAATAGCAATTTTTGTAACGTTATTATTTGGTACATGGAAGACATGATTCAATCCACCACTAATTTGCATGATGCCAAGACCTATAGAAGTGGCAATACCCATGACTGTAGCTATAATTGCTAAAATATCAATCACATTTCGAAATGGACGTTTGTAAGCTTGACCAAAGATAGGTTCCATTGCTGTAGAAATTAAACCATCTCGCTTCTTTCTAAATTGGAAATATGCCACGATAAGTCCAGCCATAGCGAAGATTGACCATTGTGATATCCCCCAATGAAAGAAGGTATAGCCCATGGCTACACGTGCTGATTCGGCTGATTGATTTGGCACATCTTTTGGAAAAGGTGAATGAAGATAATGTGTGAGTGGTTCAGCAACACCCCAGAATACAATACCGACACCTAGTCCTGCTGAAAATAACATCCCTAGCCATGATAAAAATGAAAACTCTGGTTCTTCATCATCACTGCCTAATTTGAAACGACCGTAACGAGAAATTGCTAAAGAGATTAAAAAGATATCTAAAATAAATATAATAAGTAAGAACAGCCAACCAAATGAATTAGAAATAAAATTATAAATATGTTGTGCATTAGCGCCAAATGCTTTAGGAAAGATCCCGGCCATTGCAGTAATAAGTATAATGATGGCTACGGATATCCCATATACTAAATAATTATTTTTCTTCCGCTTGTCATTCATTGTTCAATTACGTCATCCTTTATATTTTATTTAGTTTGAGTATACCTATAATAGTAAATGTTTTCAAAATTCATTTTTTTTGAAATATCATGATTTCTAAGTAATAGCGCTCTGTTTTGAAAACTTTTTCCAAAAGTGAAAATTGGCAAAATACGAGCTAATGAAATGCTATAATTGAGATGAAAAATTGAAGAATTAAATAGAAAAGAAGGTATATCATGTCAACAAACTATGTCATTACAAATGGTAAAATTTATACGGAAAAACAAGTTATTGAAAATGGATATCTTGTAGTAGAAGATGGCAAAATAAGTGATATTCAACAAGGAACGTATACTGGAGAATTAGAACAAATCGACGTGAAAGGTCAAAATGTATTACCAGGTTTCATAGATATTCACATTCATGGTGGCTATGGTGAGGACGCAATGGATGCTTCTTATGACGGGTTAAAACATTTGGCTGAACAATTATTATCAGAGGGAACAACAACATTCTTAGCAACGACGATGACGCAATCGGACGCTAATATTGAAAAGGCATTGAAAAACATTGTGGCATATCAAGCTGATCAACAACGAGAAGAAGCGGCTGAAGTAGGTGGTGTTCATTTAGAAGGACCATTTATTTCAGAGCATAAAGTTGGCGCGCAAAATCCTAAATATGTGCAACGTCCATCTGCGTCTAAGATTCAACATTTCCAAGAAGTTGCGAATCAGCAAATCAAAATTATTACCTTTGCGCCTGAAGTTGAAGGCGCACATGATACACTTAATCAATTGCATGAAGATATTATCTTCTCAATGGGGCATACTGTGGCAACGTTTGATGAAGCGAATGAAGCGGTGGACCATGGTGCAAAACATGTAACACATCTATATAATGCAGCTACACCATTTGAACATCGCGATCCAGGTGTCTTTGGTGCGGCGTGGACGAATGAACAATTAAATACGGAAATTATAGTTGATGGTATTCATTCACATCCTGCTTCTGTACATATTGCTTATAAGCAAAAAGGAAATGAACACATGTATCTCATCACTGATGCGATGCGTGCGAAAGGAATGGAAGACGGTGAATATGATTTAGGCGGACAGAATGTCATCGTTAAAGGAAAAGAGGCTCGCCTAGCAAGTGGCGCTTTAGCAGGTAGCATCTTGAAAATGAATGACGGTTTGTATAATTTAATTGAATATACACATGATTCATTAGAGAATTTATGGCGTGTAACGAGTTTGAATCAAGCCATCGCATTAAAAATTGATGACCATAAAGGTAGTTTAGCCATCGGTAAAGATGCTGATATCGTAGTAGTAGATGATACGATTCGTGTTGATAAAACAATCAAATCAGGGGTTGTACATCAATATTAAAGAATTGGATGATGTATGATTATAAATGCTATGTAGCCTCTATTCGCGTTTAAAGATATACATTCTAGTGTATATATGTAGTAAATGTTTTGATTCGAAACAATTGCGACGGAAGAGAGGTGTCCACACATGAATAATGATTTCAGGTTTCCTAACGCTAAGCATTTCTTTAGTTGGTTAGCGTGGTTATCCATCATTGCTTTAATCGCATTAATCATACTTAATTTAATCGTTTATAGCACATTCAAAAGTTTTAATAACTTTACGTTAGCATTTGAATTCCACCAAACAGAATTAATATTCTTAATTACTTTCTCAGTTATTGCGGTTATTAGTATTATTATGTATTTAATTTTAAAACTATTTAAACATTCATAAAATGAAAAAACAGAAAGCGGATTGGTTATCAATCCACTTTCTGTTTTTGTTTTATGCTGGGTAGGATACTATAAACGATTGAAAATAGTGTCATCAACAATGATTTCTACATTAGGATGTTGATGCAAGATAGATGCAGGCAATGATTCATTTGTTTCACCATTCAAGAGTTGATGAATTGCATCACGTTTACGTTCTCCAAATGCTAATAAGATAATTCGTTTCGCACGCATAATAGAATTTAATCCCATAGAAACGGCTTGTTTAGGTACATCATCAATATGATCAAAATGAACACTGTTAGCATTAATCGTTGATTCAGTTAAATCAACCACACGCGTTTCACTTTCAAAAGATGTGCCAGGCTCATTGAATCCGATGTGTCCATTTTCACCAATACCCAATAATTGAATGTCGGGTTGACCAATTTGTTTCAATTGATTCTCATAACGACGTGCCTCACGCTCTAAATCATCAACATGGCCTTGAGGAATATGAATGTTATCGGCATTCCAACTAGCATTATGATCAAATAATAATTGATGCATATACGTATGATAACTTTGAGCATGTTCAGGTTCTAACCCTACATATTCATCTAAATTGAATGTTTGAACATTTGCTAAATCAACGTGATTGGCTGATAGCAATTCTGAAAAGCGGGGATAGACATCCGTCATCGTGCCACCAGTAGCAAGTCCTAATATAGCATCAGGCTTATCTTTAATTAACTTCAATAGTTCAATTGCAACATAATCACTCGCCAATTTTTTATCTACTAAGTTCGTTATCTTCATGATTTACGCCTCCAAATTAAGCAATTATTTTTGTTGGACAGCTTCTATAAAACGTTCAGTGATTTGTTTAGGACGTGTAATTGCGCCACCGACAACCGTACAATGTACGCCTAAGTCGCTTACCTTTTTATACATCTCAGGTGTAATGACATTACCTTCTGCGATAACTTTCGCGTTGACCTTTTCTAATACTTCTTTTAAAAATTCAAAATCATTTTCAAAGAGAATGTGTCCCTTTGTATAAGACGTATACCCACGTAATGTTGTGCCAATGTAATCAAAGTTTAAATGATCTGCATTGATGGCTTCTTCAACAGTTGAAATATCCGCCATGATTTCAACATGGGGTGCTTTCTCTCGAATGTAATGTACTAATTCTTCAAGGGACTCCTTAGGACGTGTTTGCGTTGTCGCGTCTAAAGCAATTACTTCACATCCACTTTCTATTAGTTCATCCACCTCTTTAGAAGTTGCTGTAATAAATACATTAGAACCTTCATAATCTCGTTTTACAATTCCGATAACCGGTAGAGATACTTCTTCTCGAATCGCTAATATATCTTCTTTAGTATTCGCACGTATACCAACCGCACCGCCTTGATAAGCTGCTAGAGCCATCTTTGACATAATAAATGATGAGTGTAATGGTTCGTCAGGTAACGCCTGACATGACACGATTAATCCATTTGGTAACATTTTTAAACACGCTCCGTCTTTTTCAAAATTGTAAATAGAAATAGTATTTGTAATTGATTCGTTTATTCATTCATATCATAACATTAAGAAAATATTTATCAATTTATAATTGAGAATTGAAAAACATTTTCAAATATAATACAGTTTAACTAACTTAATTACGAGGTGCTGTTATGAAATTTGAAAATCGTATTCAACGAAGTCGTCATTTATTAACGAAAATGGATAAAAAAATTATTGAATATATACAAACACATGAACTTGATGAAAATTTCTCTACAATTAATTCCTTAGCTTATGCTATCGGGACATCACCAGCTACCATTACAAGGTTTAGTGGCAAATTAAATTATGCCAACTTTCAAGATATGAAGTTTAATTTGCAACACGAAAAATCAGAAAAGGTAGTAGAAAATGCACCGCTTGTTCAGCTCATTCATCGTTATCATCAAAACATTATCCAACAAACGGGTGAATTTATTTCCGAGGAAAAGATTAAGCGTCTAGCACACAATTTGAAAACGTGTAGACAAGTCAATTTCGCAGGATTAGGAAGTTCAGGATTAACGGCAAGTGAATTTTACTATCGCACAATGCGTATGGGTATCAAAGGTTCTGTATCAACAGATGCGCACCAAATGAAGATATCAGCGTCGCTACTTTCATCACGAGATATGTTTGTCGCTATTTCAAATAGTGGAGAAACGTTAGAATTAATTGAAGCTGCGAAGATTGCTCGCAATCAAGGGGCGTATGTCGTAGTCATAACAAATTTCGAAGGTAGTGGGCTTACTAAGAATGCAGATTTAGTATTAATCACGACGGCTCAATCAAGTAACAATGATTCAAAATTCATCAACTCACAAATTGCAACACTATTTTTATTAGATATCGTGAGTTATTTATTACTGAATGATACACATATGCACCAAGTGTATCAACAAACACGAGACGTCATTTTAGGAAATGAGAAAGAATGAGTGAGGAGTGGGAGAGAATTCGTTATGAATTCTCTCCCACTTCTATTTAGATCCAGCTATTATTTAGTGATTGCACCGAATAAAGCAGCATGATTCTCTGTTTGAGTTGTTTGTATCTTAGCAATACCATAGTCAGAAGGTAAATAATGATGAATTTTAGGTTCTATATATTTGAGAAGTGTTTCTCCTTGAGATGAAATACCGCCTCCGATAAGTATCAAGCTTGGATCATAAATAATTTGAATTTGAGCAATACCTTCTGCAACATAATTACTCCATTCATTGAGAATATTAAGTGCTTCTTCATTATCATCTTCTGCTAGATCAAATAATCTAGGTACATCCGTACCATGTTCAAATTGGTGTTTAGTCATTAAATCTTTAAGAGCTGATGTAGAGGCACGTTGCTCAAATGTTTTACCATCTTCTTCACGATAAAGTAAGTAACCAATTTCATTGGCACGGTGACGAGAACCTTGATAAATGCCAGAAGCTTCACTGTAAAATGCACCACCAACACCTGTCCCCAAAGTTAAACAAAATATATTATCTTCTTCATAATGATGGAGTTTAAGTTCCCCTAACAATGCCGCATCCACATCATTATAAACAGCAATATCAGACGATAAATCTTTGAAGACTTCGAAGAATTGTGTACCGTCATAATTAGGAATGGTTGGCCCCGTATAAATAATTTGACCTAAATCTGAATCTACGACACCAGCACTTGAAATACCAATAAATGGATTTTTAAGTTGATATTGTTTCATAAATGCTGCTACTAATTGATATGTTTCATCTACAATACGCACATTAATATTATCTGGCGTTTTAATCTTTTTATAATCAATCATTTCTAAGTCATCATTAATGACTGCCACTTTAATATTTGTTCCACCTATATCTACAGCTATTTTATACATTTTGGTACCTCCTTAGTCGTCTTTATTATAACGACACTTCAAATTAAAGTAATCGTCATCATTCTTTTTGAAAAATATTTTCATCAAATTCGCAATATTTTGTTAAATCTTTTCAAAAGTAGTTGTTTAAGCAAATGATAGCGTTTACAATTCGAGATGTAAATAGAAATTTATTGTAATTGAATTTATCTCAAAGTTTATAAAAATGAATTTGAATAAAAATTGATTTGGAGGAACGTGACATGGAAGATAAATTAAAAGGATTATACGCCGCATTACTTGTACCTTTTGATGAACATGGACAAGTAAAAGAAGAAGGGTTAAAGCAAATTGCTAAAAATGCGATTGAGACTGAAAAACTTGATGGTCTATATGTGAATGGTAGTTCTGGGGAGAACTTCCTAATTAGTAAAGAACAAAAGAAACAAATTTTTAGAGTAGTGAAAGAAACTGTTGGAGACGATGTGAACTTAATTGCGCAAATTGGATCATTAGATTTAAATGAAGCGATTGAACTTGGGAAATACGCAACAGAACTAGGTTATGATGCGCTATCAGCAGTGACACCATTCTATTATCCATTCTCTTTTGAAGAAATTAAGCAATATTATTTCGACATTATCGAAGCAACACAAAACAATATGATTATTTATGCTATTCCTGACTTAACAGGTGTCAATATTAGCATCGAACAATTTGGCGAGTTATTTAATCATGAAAAAGTTGTAGGCGTGAAATACACTGCACCGAACTTCTTCTTATTAGAACGTATCCGTAAGGCATTTCCTAATAAACTCATATTATCTGGATTTGATGAAATGTTAGTGCAAGCGACAATTTCAGGTGTCGATGGGGCAATTGGTTCAACATACAATGTGAATGGTCGCCGTGCACGACAAATATTTGATTTAGCACGAGAAGGAAAAATTGCTGAAGCATACCAAATTCAACATGATACGAATGACATCATCGAAACGGTATTAAGTATGGGCATTTACCCAACACTCAAAGAAATATTAAAATCTCGTGGTATCGATGGCGGATTACCTAAACGTCCATTCCGACCATTTGATGAATCACATCGCGACGCATTAGACACATTAATTAAAAAATATGATTTATAAGCAAACTGAGAATATTTAACAACAGAATATGTAACACAAGGGGTGTTGATTATGCATCAAGTCGGTTTTGGGGCATGGAACTGGGTAGCTGTTATTGGTTATCTTGTCATTATGTTATTAATTGGAGCGTACTTTACTAAAAGGGCTGGTAAAGATACGGATAGTTTCTTTACGGCAAGTGGTCGTTTGCCTTCGTGGGCCATTGGGTTCTCGATTTATGCAACGACATTAAGTGCGATTACTTTTATGTCTACACCAGAAAAGGCATTTCTAACAGATTGGGCATACATCGCTGGTAATATTGCGATTGTCGCGATTATTCCAATTTTAATCGCATTTTATGTACCATTCTTTAAAAAGTTACGCGTCACATCAGCGTACGAATATTTAGAGGCGCGTTTTGGCCCAAGTATTCGTGTCATTGGTTCATTACTATTCGTCATTTTCCACTTAGGACGCATAGCAATTGTGATTTACTTACCAACATTAGCAATCACAGCGGTATCAGATATGAATCCATTTATCGTAGCTAGTTTAGTAGGAATTTTATGTATTCTTTATACTTTCTTAGGCGGATTCGAAGGCGTTGTATGGAGCGATTTCATTCAGGGGGTTATTTTACTTGGTGGCGCATTAATGATAATTATCATCGGTGCTTTTGAAATCAAAGGAGGATTCGGCACAATTGTCAGTGATGCAATTGCCAATAAGAAGATTATTAGTGCAGATAACTGGAAATTAAATGGCGCTGCTGCTGCGATCCCTATTATCTTCTTAGGAAATATCTTTAACAACTTTCATCAATATACTGCGAGTCAAGATGTTGTTCAACGTTATCAAGCGTCGGATTCTATGGATGAAACGAAGAAATCATTGTGGACAAATGGTGTTTTAGCGTTAATCTCTGCACCTATTTTCTATGGAATGGGAACTATGATGTATTCTTTCTATCAACATGAACAGGTATTGCCTAAGGGATTCAATACATCATCTATCGTGCCTTACTTCATTCTAACTGAAATGCCACCATTCGTGGGCGGATTACTTATTGCAGCTATATTTGCTGCTGCACAGTCAACGATTTCATCTAGTTTGAACTCTATCTCTGCTTGTATTTCTGAAGATATTAAACATCGTTTCTTCGGAAAAGGGGCAGATAAATCAGAAGTTAACTTTGCACGATTAGTCATTGTTGTGGCAGGCTTATTAAGCTATGGAATCTCAATTTACTTAATTGCTGCCGATTCAAACAATTTATGGGATTTATTCTTATTAATCACTGGATTATTTGGTGTACCATTAGCTGGTATCTTTGCAGTAGGTATCTTTACGAAACGTGCCAATACATTTGGTGTCTTAGTAGGATTAGTAGCAGGTGTAATCATTGCTTACGTATTAAATGGCGTCGGTGGCGGTAACGCACCATTCTACGTATCAATCATTTCATTCGTTGTTGCTTTCATCTTTGGTTATTTAGTAAGTCTTGTCGTACCATCTAAAAATGCAAAAGATATTACTGGATTAACGATCTTCGATAAAGATAAACCATCAACATATATTTCTAAAGTAGTAGAGAAAAAATAATATTTTGTTGCGAGTTGAACACAAGTTTTTGTTCGACTCGCATTTTATGTCTCTAGAGTTATGCTAAGATAAAAATGAACTATAAAACAAATAGAGGTATCATCATGAAAATATTAAAAATTGCAGGTATGTTCTTATTAGCACTACTTATCATGGTCGTTACACAAGGCATTGCATCCATCTTTAGTGATTTAATTCCATTTCTAGGTATGGGCGCTATTTTACAAGGGATTTTATATATCATTTTTGCTTTTTTAGTCGTTCGATTATTCATTAAACATGTATTAAAAGATCGCTTGAACGCATATCGCATCACGAAACCTAAATTTAGTGTCATCTATGTTGTATTAGGTATAGGTTTACCGGTAGCAGTTTATGCGGTATATGTCATCTTTGTTCCAGGTGATTTCATCGTACATCATTTTAGTACTTTAAATGATATATTGCACACGTTTTTCTGGGCTATCTTTGTAACAGCCATTGGTGGCGCAGTCGTTGAAGAAATGGTATGCAGAGGTTTATTGATGGGATATATTGAGAAGAAGACGAACATCAATATTGCCATTATTTCCACGGCAATCTTTTTTGGTGCCATTCATTTATTAAACGGTGGACTAAATGTAACTAGTTTCTTCTTATTATTAATTAGCGGTTCATTAGTAGGTATTATGTTTGGTTTAGCAACCTATAAATTCAATACCATTTGGGCAAGCATTACACTACATTTTTGTTGGAATTTATCCCAACTTTTACTTATCACTGAAAAGGAAAGTCAGTATAGTATTTGGCAATATGTCGTACATACGAACAACATAGCCATCACAGGCAATCAATTTGGTTATGAAGCATCCATTATATCTATCGCAGGATACATAGGCGTTATTCTTATTTTACTAATGATTAAGCATAGAGATATTCAATAGAAGGGTTCAGATTTCTAAAGAGTGATATTCTCTCGTGAAATTAGGCATAGTAAACATATTACTTTAAAAGTAGTTGTTATATTACATGGATTATTTAAATTATTTATATAGTTGTTTATACTAAAATAAGGAAAGAATTACTTACATTATAAAGGAGCATTAATATGAAGAAATATCTATTAGTTATTCCTGTAATTATTCTTACTTTTACATTAGTAGGATGTTCGTCATCGTCAGAAGAAAAAAATTCTAAAGACACATCTAATGATAACAAGCAGTCACAAAATAGTTCTAAACATAATCACAAGATACCGAAACATATTTTTGATAAAACAACAAAAAATCAGAAGATTTCTGAGAGTACGATAAAAAAAGATATTAAAACCTATTTAGATACCGATAGAAAACTAACAGATGCTAGAGAGCCATACGAGGACAAGTTAGACTCTGACGAAAAGTTATCTAAAAAGAAAGAACAAAAATTCAATCACATTGTTGACTTACAAGAACGAAATTTAAAAAACTTTGCCAATTACATAAATAATAATCAAATGCCTAACAAAGAATATGAACAATACACTAAAAAGATAAGCAATTATATGATAGCAATATATCAAACCAATCAACGTGCGTTAAATTTAGATGAAGATGCATCATTAAAAGATATTCTCGACGTCAATAAAGACAAAAATATTGCGAATGGTCGAGAACAAGCAAAAATTGAGAAATTTTTAAAAGAGAAAAATATCCAAACCATTGCATTTGATAAATAAAAATAAGCAGGACTTCGACGGAATGAAGTCCTGCTTTTACTGTGTAAATAATCATTTCTAAATTAAGAAATATTTAAGATTAAATTGCGACAATATTTGTTATGTTAGAACTAGTTTAAGAGTTCAATGTTTAACTAAAAAATACCATAAAGTAACTTACTAGAACCATGATGCCACTCACACCATTATGGATCATATGAACCATAATGCTGTCGCGAACATTTTTACGACGATGGTAAGCAAGATAGAATATCATTCCCATCATTGTATACATTAGAATTGCTACCCAATTTGAAATACCATGCTGAGAAGCAAAGATAAGTGATGATAGGATGAATGGCAACCAGAATCGTGTACGTTTAAATAATGTTTCTTTGAAAATGCCACGATAAACAAGTTCTTCTAAATAAGGTGCTACAAATGTAATCGTCAGTACGAAGACAATTAGCGGGAAGACTTGGCCCAATTGATCCGGCGTTGGTTTGGCAGCGTTCATATCACCTAATAACATTTTGTCATTTTGTGTTTGCATTGAACCTGTCGCAAATAACATTAAATATGACATACCAATAACGATTAATCTAAGAAGTACGGCCCAACCAACATTTACTGCAATATCCTTACCTGTAAATTTTTTAGGCTTTTCATAGGTATGACGTTTGTAATAGCCTCTAACTAGCCATATTATTACAGCAGCTAGTATGAAATAAATGATGGTCACTAATGTGCAAGTTAATGTATCCATATAAATAGAAAAACTATAGATAAACATACTACTCACAATAGGAATTTGAATTAGTAGCATCCAGCCTATAAAAATAAGGGCACGTACAAACTTATTACCAGTTGGACGACGTTTTTCAGTATGTATGTGGTCTTTAGTTGAATTATCTTCATTTGAAGAAGATGTAGTATTAGAAATTGTATCCATATTCTGATGATTCATCATAATAAACCCACCTTTGTCTAGAAATATAAAATCTTGAAAATGAATACCTCTATATGAATGTAACATATATTTGACATTTATTGTAGGTCACTTCATAAAAATGCGTTATCTTAACTAAAAATCAACATTTCAATTATATGTTTAGGAGGTTAACTATGTCTAAAGATGAAATGTCACATGACCATATAACAGGAGATTTCCAAATTTCTCAAAAATCTTATTGGAAGTTGCTATTACAATCTCTATTTTTAATTTGTATTTTATTTGTTGCCGAATCAATGGTTATATTTTTAGTAGAGAAGCCAAAGTACTTTTGGATTGCTATTGTAGGGGTCATTATCGCATTTCTAATTTTAAAATTAAGTAAGTTGAAGCTATTTCAATTTAGTCGAATAACTAAAAAGCAATGGCTAATCATTATCATTGGATTCATTCTTGCCAATGGTGCAGATTATATTTATTTTGAATTCATGCCTACAACAGGGAATGAAAAGGAGTTAGAGGAAAGTTACCGCAATGTACCACTGTATTTACAACTCATTGCGATAGGTATTTTAGCTCCTATCTTAGAAGAAATTATATTTAGAGGATTGTTAATTAAAGGTATCTTTAGAGGTGCGCCTATAGTTGGTGGCATAGTATCTGTTATTTTATTCGCTGGCGCTCATGGCCCAAGCAACATGGGTGAATGGTTTATTTACGGCTTTTCAGGTTTCATTTTCGTTGTTGCATATTTAAAAACAAAACGGCTCGAAATACCTATTATCATACACATGCTTGGTAATATACTGGCTACATTTCAAAATTATTTTTGGTAGAAATACTTTAATTACATAGTATATACGCAACAAAAAGCAATGCCTAGGTTTTGATAGGCATTGCTTTTTAACTTAATTATGTTCGATTTTTAAGTGTTTACCAGGAAGGCTGTCTAATAAATAAGGATCATGCGTAATAATAATAAGCTGTAACTTATCCATATTTCGTAACATTTGGAGTATGATTTCTTCATTTATCACATCAAGATTCGTTGTAGCCTCGTCTAGAATTAATACTTCAGGTTCAACTAATAATGCCTTCGCAATCCATAAACGTTGGAATTGTCCGCCACTTAAGGTGCTCACTTTTTTAGGTAATAAAGATTTGTCGAGCTTACACTGTTCTATGACGCTTAACATCTTATCGTCATGTTGATTTTTAGGAATATTAAAGTGTTTTAAAGGTTGTTTTAAAATCCAAGACACTGTTTTTTTAGGATCTAATGTATTGGCATTATATTGAGGCACGTATTGAATATGTTTAATCCAATCTTGATGAGATACGTGTCCAAGCATCATATCTTTATAGCTTACGATACCTTCGTAATGATCACCTAAACCTGCAATGATTTGTGCAAGCGTAGACTTACCGCTCCCACTAGACCCACTAATAATTAAATTATCAGTACCTTCAAGTTCTAAATTAAAGTTTTTAAATATCTGCTTTTCAGAAAATGATTTATTTAAGAATTTAATCTGCAACATAACGGTATCTCCTATGCGCTAATTCAATTAATTGCTGTGAGTAAGCGTGCTCGGGACGCACTAAAATATCGTTTGCTTCGCCACTTTCAATCATTTGGCCATTACGCATCACACTAATATGTGTTGCGTAATCCATCGCTAAACTTAGGTCATGCGTGATAAATAGTAATGTCATATTATGTTCTTGAACAACATGATTTAATAATTTCATTAGTTGATTTCGATTGTCAAAATCAAGTGCACTTGTCGGTTCGTCCACAATCAATAATTTAGCTTCTCTAACAATTGACATTACTAAGGCAATTCGTTGAGCCATACCACCACTCAATTGAAAAGGGTAGTCATTAAATAAATCTTCAGGATTCTCTAATCCTAAATGTCTAAATTGACGTAGAACAAATTCATGTTGCTGTTGTCGCGACAATTGCGTATTTAATGCATCAAACAGTGCATCAAAATGTTTTCGAATACGTACATTTTGGAAGAAATTACTATTAGTATCTTGGAACATGGCATCGGTATTATTTAAATCAATAGCAATTTGACCTTGATACTTTAGATGAGGATGACGCATATTCAAAACTGTACGTGCTAATAAAGATTTACCACTGCCACTCTCTCCAACTAAACAATGAAAGCTACCCTCTGTAACAGTTAAATCTACTTGATTCAACAATGCATGATTTCCGTCATAAACGGAGACATTCTTCAAATGTAGTAAAGCATTTATTGAGTGAATCGACGATTGAGTATTTGACATATGAGCGCGAACCCTCCTAACAATATTCCTGGAAAGAAGAATAACCAAGGTGCTGAGTAAAAGTAGCTCTTACCGTCGTAGAGTATGGCACCTAATTCTGGCAATGGTGGTTTTACTCCTAATCCAATAAAAGCTAATCCTGAAATACTAAGCATTAATTTTCCAAAATCGGCAGTAATGAGTGCAGTCACGTTACGCATAAGATGTGGAATAATATGACGTACTGTCGTTTGTGTCCTTGTTAAACCACTTAATGATGCAAATTTAACGAAAGGTTGCGTTTGTACATCACGAGCCAAATTTCTGAAATAACGTAAATAGCGTCCTAACCACCCAATCATCAAGGCCAAACATAAACCTACAATTGAGTTATTAATAAAGCCTAATACGACAAGTGCGATAATAATAGATGGTAAAGCAATTAACATATCAGCAAATGCCATCAATAGTGCATCTAACCAACGACCAATTAGTGCAGCTGCTAGCCCTAATATTAGTCCCAATATTACGCTCCCAACTATAATGAGCGTCGTTAAACCAAGTGTAACCATGCTACCAACAAATAGGCGAGTGAAGAAGTCACGTCCTAAATGGTCAGTGCCTAATAGATGATGAAGGCTTGGAGGTAAAAGTGCTTCCGATTGATGAATCATGTTTGCTTTGTCATAAAACAGAAAAGCAAGTATAACGAATATGATTGCAATCATAGGCCATATCCAATGTTTAATCTTCATAAGCTATTCGGCCTCCTGACTTTTTTGACATTCTTAGACGTGGGTCACTTTTCTCAAGTAAAACATCGCCGAAGAAATTAAGCACCATTATGAAAGTAATAATCATCATTAAAATGCCTAAAATAACAGGGTAGTCACGTAAATTAATACTATTGATTAATAACTTACCTAATCCAGAAATACTAAAAATAACTTCTAAAATAATCACTCGGCTAAATAAATGAATAAAATTATTAATGGTGATTGTCATGAGTGGTGCCAAAATTTCTTTTACTTGTACATAGATACGATCTTTTAATTTAAATTGTCGTAATTGAGCTAATTGGAAAGGTTGGCTTTGTAATGTACTTTCAAAAAGATGACTGCTTAACAACAACATATGACTCCCTTCTACAAGGACGAGTATGACAATTGGAAGAACAAAATATTGCCAACTATTACTTCCTACGAAAGGGAATAGATGCCATTTCACACCAAAGTAATAAATGAAAATAATTGCTAGCCAATATTCTGGTAATGATGTAACTACTTGGGCAATACGAGTTATTACGACTGACCACTTTTTTCGTGAATGATTGCCACATAAATAACCAATTACGTAACTTATAGGAAACAGTATGATAGCTGAACCGAATATTAATTTAATGGTTGGGACAATTGCCTGGGAAATACGTTCAGTTACGAGTTCACCATTACTAAAACTCGTACCAAGGTCGCCTGTAAAGACATTGCCTAACCATTGGACATATCGAACTGGCATTGCCTGACTTAAACCAAGTTTCTCTTGAGCCATTTTAATACGTTCAGGCGTGATTTGTGCAACACCATGTTCTTGTAAGTATTGAACGGCAGGGTTACCGGTTGTATTCTCTAAGAGAAGAAATAATACAAAGGAAATGATGATTAAATAGATGAGTAGTCTGATGAAATGTTTTACAATGTTAGTCATTATTAGACACCTTCAACTTATCGTAATTTATTGGTGCATCTGTTTGTCCTGAGAACTCGAATTGTCTGATTTTAGGACTTGTCACAAAGGTCTCATTAGGATATGAAATAGGAACTATGAGATATTGCTGATCAATATAAGACGATAGTTTATTAAATGCGCGTTGTCGGTCATGCATGTTGATCATCGTCGGAAATTGCTTAATCATAGATGTTAAGGTTGTATCGTTTGCGAATACGCCAGGGCGTGAGCCATCTTGTTTAAAACGTGCATTCAAGAAATTGTATGGCATTAGCGCATTTGTATATGTACGATAATAAATGAGATCAAAATCTTTACGCACCGTTAAAGTTTCATAATACGTTTGTGAATCTAAAATATTAATATAGAGTTTAATTCCTACTTTTTTAAGGTCTTGCTGCATGATTTCAGCTTTCGTCTTCCATTCTGGAAATTCATCCGTTTGGAGTGCGAGTTTAAGTGAAAGTATGTGACCATCCTTTTCGAAATAACCATCATTATTCATCTTATAACCTAAAGAGCGGATTAACGATTTAGAAGTCGAAGGCGAATAAACATGGTCAGGTTGATTGTGAGCATTAACGTATTGAACATTCTGTTGAAATAGACCCTTCAGTTTCTTATTTGACGATAGGTCATCTGTGTTTATGGCTTTACTAATCGCCTCACGCATTGTCTTGTAAGATTTTATGCTGGGGATTAAATCCCATAAATTGCGTTTCTGTACTTGGCGACGTATGTACAGATAGTGCTTTGTTTCTATGAGATTCTTTCACTTGTTGTGGTGTCATCTGACCTAATGAACCACCTGTAATATCAATAGAGTGACTCTCAATTGCTAAGTGTCTTGAATCACTATCTTCTATAGATTGGAAAGTTAGATTGTAATTAAGTGGATGGCCATTGCGATAATATGTATTAGGTTGAAAACTCACAGTTTCATTTGTTGAATCTGCTACTTTGAATGGACCTGTGCCAATCGCTTTTTCAAATTTACCAGTTGTATTGCCACCTTTAACAGCGTGTGGACTCATAATGCGAAGCGGTCTAACTTGAGACAATTCATTTAATACTTGATTTGATGGTGATTTTAACTCAATCTCAACAGTGTGTTTATCTTTTATTGTGATTGATTTTAATTTATCTAACGTTTCCATAGGGTCAGTTGTATCCGTTGCCTTCGCACGTTCAATTGAGAATTTAACAGCCGATGCATCAAAATCAGACCCATCATTGAATTTTACATTCTTCTTTAAATGAAATAGGTAGTGTTTACCGTCTTCTGAAGCTTCCCAAGATGTAGCAAGTCCTGATTCAATCTTGCCATTTTTACCATAAGTTACAAGCGGTTGATAGATAGCATTGTACACAGGCATAGGCGCATCAAAGCCTTGTGCATCTAGTTGATTTGCATTAAATTCACGAGGTAGTGAGACTTTAACCTCTTTGGTGTCATTATGATGCTGAGCACAACCACTTAACATAAGCATCGCGCACATAGAAAGTGAATAGAATATGCGCTTTTTCAATGTTTTACCTTCTTTCCATTGTATTCATCATTATTTTTTATAATAGAGTTTAGTTATTGGAAAATATTTTTCCATCAATAGACATTATTATATGATACACCCTATACAAATTCTTTGAAATGATAAATTTGTGAATAGATATGTAGAAGTTTTTCAATTTTGAAAATAAAAAAAGAGGGTGGGGACCCTCTTTTTAATGTGTTTCTCCTAGTGCAACTTTGGCGTCGTCTTCTTTAGAAATGGCTTTAATAGCGGCTGTTAAACCTTTCGCAATTGTTTCAATAGACATCGACGGTTTCTCAGGCTTATCTGTCACTTGTTCAGGGATAAATGGTACATGAATAAAACCGAATAATAACCCTGGATAAGACTTGTCAGCGAGATAACCTAATTGGTATAAGACATGGTTACAAACAAATGTGCCTGCTGTATTCGATAAGCTTGCAGGGACGCCTGCTGCTTTAATCGCTTCCGTCATCGTTTTAACAGGTAAGTTTGAGAAGTAGGCAGGTGCGCCATCTTCTTGAATGGCCACATCAATAGGCTGATTACCTTTGTTGTCAGGAATACGTGCATCGTCGATATTGATACCTACACGCTCAGGAGTAAGGTCATAACGACCTCCAGCTTGACCAATAGACAAGACCACATCGTAATTGCCATTTGCTAACTCTTTATCAATGACGTCTTTAGATTCATGAAAGACGGTTGGAATTTCTAACTTTGAAATGGTATGTTCGCCAATCGTATTCTCCAATTGCTTTACTGCCTCTAATGCAGGATTTATCTTTTCACCGCCAAATGGATCAAATGCTGTAACTAAAATTTTCATTATTCATTTCCTCCTTAGAATTATTTAAAATGCCCAGAAATACATTAGAGCGATGTGAATTACTATAAGTGCTAATGCTATAGGTGCTTGTGCTTTAATAACGCCAAATTCTTGTTTCATCTCAAGTAGTGCAACTGGTAATGTGTTGAAATTTGCTGCCATAGGTGTAAGTAATGTACCACAGAATCCACCAGTCATGGCAAGCGCACCTGCAACGATTGGATCGCCACCTTGTGCAATAACGAATGGAATACCGATACTTGCTGTTATAACAGTAAATGCTGCGAAAGCATTTCCCATAAGCATTGTAAAAAGAACCATCCCTAATATATAAGCAATTGCGCCTATTAAATGGTTGCCTTCAGGTAAAAATGAAGAGATACCTTTTGAAATGACTTGACCCACACCACTTGCAGTAAAGAGTACGCCAAGTGCAGCTAAGAATTGTGGTAATATACCTGTCGTTCCAACTTGTTGCGTTAATCGGTCACTGTCATACAATGTGTAAGATAATTTTGGCTTGATAATTAGTAGTGCTGCGATTAATCCCACAATTGATGAAATACCTAAACCGATGGCACCGCCAAGTGGAGTCCAGTTTGAAACAACTACTGCTACCACAGCTAAGACAATTGCAGGAATGAAAAGTTTATTTCCATATTTAGCAGAACCTTTTTCAACTTCTTTATCATTAACATCGATAATATTTTTTATTTTCACTTGTCTGAAAAGTGTTAACGCACCCATTGCTAAAACTAGAAGACCATTAATTGCATCTGGTATGTAAGGACCTCCTATAAATAAAATAGCTAAAATGGTCCAAAATGCTGCTGTACCTAAACTTTTAGATTTATCTTGTGAACGTAAAGCGCGATAAGCTGTATATAAAAATTGAAGTCCAATCAGTATGTAAAATATTTCTAAAATATGGTTTAAAGTTGCTTCACTCATGATTTTTCACCTCATTATTTCCATATTTTTTATTGAAGTAACGATCGAGTAAAATATTTTTAATCCAAACTAAAATAAGTGTGATGATAGCAACAGGAATTGAAGCGAGCACTAAACTCATTGCATTCACTTTGATGTCTAAAGATTGGAAAGTCCCAACCATCAATAACACACCAGCAGCACCAACAAATAAGTTTTGTCCAAAGAAATTACCATAATTTTCCATGGCAGATGCTTCGGCTTTTAGTTTTTCAATATCTTTCTCATCGATGTCTTTATCAGTAAGATTGTAACGTGTTCGAAGTGCACCTTGAACCATAGGGTTAATTAAAGGTCGAACAAATTGAGGATGACCACCGATACGTATTGATGCTACGCCAGCGATTTCACGAATAATTAAATATAAAGTAAGAAGGCGACCGGTTGTTATTTTCTTAACGTTACTAATTAGTTTAGAAGCTTGTTGCTTCAAACCAAAACGTTCAATTAAACCGACCATAGGCAGTGTAAGCATAAATAAAGTTACAAGACGTTGATCTACAAAGGCTTTTCCAAGTGTTGAAAGTACTTCAACGATATCCATACCGGCAACTAAACCAGTGACTACTGCTGCAATTAAAATAATTGCGATAGTGTCAAACTTAAGAATGAAGCCGATGATTATGATTAAAATACCAATCAATTTAATCCATTCCATAAAAGCACTCCTTAACAGTTATTCAAATTAACCTTTAATATTTAATTGATGCGATTCAGAGATATAGTTAATGTCTGTACCCATATCTAATTAATATGTAAAAGATAAGTGAATAACAGATGTAATTTTCTTAATATTAACACAACGAAAATTGCTATTAAAGTGAATTTAAAATAAATTGAATAATATTTTATATTTAGAGATTGTTTGGAATATAGATGATAAATAGCTTTAAAAATTAAAAATTATAAAACCTCCTCAAATAAAATATATGAGAAGGTTTTATAATTTTTAATTTTTAAATTCAAGATAATAGAGACTAAATTCTAAGTCTTTTTTTAAATGATTTTCAAGTAAATTAGTAGCATTTTGAACATTACCTTTTGCGAGTTCCGAGACTATTTCTTTATGTTCTTCAATTAAGTTAGGTCTGCGTTTATTTATTACAGTTTGGCTAAATAAATATATAAAACTACGATATTTTTGATAAGTTTCTAAAATAAACTGATTATTAGTTGCCTTCATTATTTTTTGATGAAATTGATCATTGATTTTAATGATTTCTTGTTCATCATCCTTATCAATATCTATCTGAGTATATTGATTAAGTTCTTCAAAATCTTCTTTAGTATAAACAATACCAGCTTTTTTTATTGCAAATGTTTCCAATAAAATTCTCACTTCAAAAATTTGTCTATATTCTTCTTTTGTTGGAGTGAAAATATAGGAGTCTCTTATAAAATATTCTAATTCTAGTTGTTTCAATGCTTCTCTAATAGGGGTTCTACTGACATTATACTTTTTTGCAAGTTTTGCTTCTGTTAATTTTTCATTTCTCTTTAAATTTCCATCAATAATGTCATTCCTAATTTTTTGATAGATTGATAAATTTAAATTTTCCATAATTATCCCCCTTGTAATAATTTAAGTTTACTATAAATTTTGGGGTTTTAAAATGTATACAATTATAGTATTATTGTATACATAAATATTGTAATCGCTTACAAAAGGAGAGGTTTTTATGAAAATAGGATTTATAGGTTTAGGAATTATGGGTAAGCCAATGGTCAAAAACATGCTAAAAAATGACATAGAAGTATTAGTAAATGACATTAATAAAGATGCCTTAGAAGAAGTTGCTAAATACGGTGCTATAAGTTCATCAGTTCAAACTATCTCAAGAGAGGCGGATTACTTAATTCTATCTTTGCCAAATGGCGCAATTGTTAAAAGCGTATTGTATAGCGGAGAAGATACTATTTTAGATAATAGTGAAATAAATATAAAAGCGGTTATAGATACTAGTTCATTAACTCCAAATGAATCGTTAGAAATTAGTAAAGTGCTTGAAGAAAAAGAAATTAAATATTTTGATGCACCGGTAAGTGGAGGAGAACCACTAGCTATAAGTGGGGAGTTATCAGTTATGGTAGGCTGCGGTGAAAATGATTTACAAGAGATAAAAGAAGTTTTAAATCCAATTGCCAATTCAGTAGTTAGAGTTGGAAGAGTTGGTTCAGGCAGTGTAGTTAAATTGGCAAATCAAATAATTGTAAATACTAATATAGCAGCTCTATCAGAGGCAGTAGTTTTAGCAAAAAAATTTAATATTGATTTAAATGGTATGTATGAAGCAATACGAGGTGGACTAGCTGGTTCAAGTGTCATGGATGCAAAATTTCCTAAAATGATTAATGAAGACTACAAACCAGGTGGAACTATAAATATAAATTTAAAGGACTTAAAAAATGTTAATTCTACTGCTGATACAGTCGGTCTCACGCTACCGTTATCATCAATTGTAAAAGAAATGTATAAATCTGAAGTTAGTCATGGAAATGGACTTAATGATCATTCTGGAATAGTTAAATACATTGAAAAAATAAACAATATGTAGGTGATTTTTATGATTAGTGACAATTTAGTAAATCAAAAGAATACAAAACTCATTAACAAGAATTTAAGTGATTTTAATTATAAAATTATTGTTTTAGACGATGATCCAACTGGCACACAGACAATTAAAGATTTACCTGTTTATACAGAATGGACTGAGAAATGGATTGAAGATGGGTTTTTGCAAAAAAATGATATGTTTTACATTTTGACTAATTCACGAGCTTTAAATGAAAAGGAAACTGTGAAACTACATAAAGAAATTAGTCAGAATATAGAAAAAGTAGCGAATAAATTAAATGAGGATTATTTAATTATTAGTAGAGGAGACTCTACATTAAGAGGTCATTTTTATCTTGAGCCTAAAGTAATAAGTGAATCAGCAACTCAACCTTTTGATGGAGTATTTTATTTACCGCAATTTTTCGAAGGGAATCGATATACCTATAATGGCATACATTATTTAAAAGAAAATCAAAAGTACATACCCGTAGTTCAAAGTGAGTTTTCAAACGATACAACATTCGGTTATTCATCAGAAACCATGTTTGATTTTATCGAAGAAAAAAGTGAAGGTGAAATAAAGTCTAGTGAAGTATCTTATATTTCATTAGAAATGTTAAGAGAAAAAAAAGAAAAAGAAATATTCACTGTTTTTGAAAGATTGGAGAACTTTAGTGCTGTAGTTGTTGACGCTTTAAATGATAGTGATATGGATTATTTTGCAAGTTGCCTAATTAACTTTTTAAAAGGTAATAAAAAGAAATTCATTTTTAGAACTGCAGCATCATTTGTAAAAGCTATGTGCGTAACTCCAGGAGAAATAATTAATTTAAATAAGTTTAGTAGCAATAAAAATGGAGGGTTAATAATTGTTGGATCACATGTAAAAAAATCAAGTGAACAATTAAGTTATTTAATTAACAATACAAATATTAGACCTTTTGAATTCGATGTAAAAGAAATTATTAAAGATAATTTAGAAGAATATATAAATACTTTAATTACGAAAGTTGAATATGAAATCGTTAATGGAAACAGTGTAGTTGTATATACATCTAGAGATGTTATAAAAACTGAAGATATTAATAATAACTTGAGTATATCAACTAATATTTCAAATAGCTTGGTTAATATTGTAAAAAATATATCTATAAAACCAAAATTTATTATTGCCAAAGGTGGAATTACTTCTAGTGATGTTGCTACAAAAGGCTTGAATATTAAAAAGGCCGAAGTCATTGGTCAAGTTACAAAAGGAGTTCCAGTTTGGTTAACAGGTGATGAAGCTAAGTATCCTAAAATGCCATATGTTATTTTTCCAGGGAATGTGGGTGAAAAAGAAACGTTGGCACAAGTATATAAAATGAATAATTAGGGGGTAATGGTTATGGGAGAATTTTGGCCATTGATTGCAGTTGTAATAGGGGTAATTATATTATTGGTATTAATAATGATATGTAAATTGAATACATTTATATCGTTAATAATAACTTCGATGGTAACTGGTATTTTATTAGGTATGCCTTTAGAAAAAATCGTAGAAACAATCGAAAAAGGTATGGGAGATACTTTAGGACATATAGCAATAATATTTGGCTTGGGATCAATATTAGGTAAACTATTGTCTGATGGTGGAGGTGCAACTAAGATTGCTGACACCTTAATAAATGCTTTTGGAAAGAAATATGTAACATGGGCAATGTTAATTGCTTCATTTATAATTGGTATTTCATTATTTTTAGAAGTTGCATTTGTGTTATTAATTCCTTTAGTTTGTACATTAGCAAGAAGAATGAAAATATCTAACTTAGTTGTTGGATTACCAATGGCAACTTCAATTGCAATAACTCATGGCTTTTTACCACCTCACCCTGGTCCTGTTGCGATAGCGGAAGCTCTAGATGCCAATATTGGATATGTATTAATGTATGGTTTTATAATTGGTATTCCACTCGCAGTTATAGTAGGGGGTACATTTACAAAATTGGCTTATAAGCTTTCTCCATCAGCTTTTGAAAAATTAGGTAACCAAGAAGAGTTAGGAGAAGTTAAAGATGATGAAAGACAAGCATTACCAAGTTTTGGTATAAGTTTATTAACAGCACTTTCTCCAGTTATTCTTATGCTTTTTTCAACAGGTGTTCAATTAATCACAGGAAATGAAAGTGGAAAGGCTACAGGTATAGAAGGTGTAATATTCTTCTTCGGTAAATCTACTACTGCAATGTTAATAGCTGTACTAATAGCAATCTATACTATGGGATTGAGAAGAAATAAAAATATGAAAAATATTATGGATACAGTTACTAATGCTATAACGCCAATAGCAATGCTGTTGTTAATTATTGGCGGTGGCGGTACATTTAAGCAGATTTTAATTGATGGCGGAGTCGGGGATACTATTTCAGATATATTCAAGGGTACTGAAATGTCACCAATAATTTTGGCTTGGTTAGCAGCAGCGTTATTACGTACTGCATTGGGTTCTACTACAGTAGCTGCAATTTCATCTGTAGGTATAGTTCTACCATTAATACAAGCAGTAGACGTCAATATCGCATTAGTAGTTTTAGCGATTGGAGCAGGAAGTATCTTTTGTTCACATGTTAATGATGCGGGATTCTGGATGTTTAAAGAATATTATGGTTTATCTATGAAAGAAACATTTTTAACATGGACTTTATTAGAGTCAATTTTATCAGTAGTTGGTTTAGGACTGATATTGATAGTTAACTTGATAGTGTGATTTTCAAAGAGACTTTTACAAAAAAGTAGAAGTCTCTTTAAAATTTTAAACTATATATTTTTTTCAAGGGCATGATATAATATTTTAGGTTAGATGAGAATAATTCTCAATTACTGTTTTATTATATCAGTAAAGGAAGTGTCAGATGTGAGTTCACATCAAAGTAGGTTCGACGGTAAATTAATCATTGCAGCTAGTTTTGCAGTGTTAACATATTGGTTGTTTGCGCAATCATTTATAAATATTGGTTCTAGTGTACAAAAGACATTTGGTGCTACAGATTCTACACTTAACCTATCTATCAGCCTTGTATCATTCGTTACAGGTATTTTTATGGTGGGTGCAGGAGATATTGCAGATAAAGTTGGAAACCTCAAGATGACAATAATAGGTCTCATCTTTAGTATTATTGGTTGCCTTAGTCTTATTATTGTTCCTGTCACGCCATTCTTAGTTATTGGGCGCATTTTTCAAGGCCTATCAGCTGCCGTATTACTACCTTCTACAATTGGCTTAGTATCAGATAACTTTAAAGGTCAATCACTCCGTAAAGCTTATAGTTTTATGATGATTGCGACAGTTGGCGGAATAGGATTTTCTTCCTATGTCGGTGGTCTTATTTCTAGCTTTTTAAGTTGGCAATTTATTTTTGTTATTTCTATCGCTTTATCAATTATTGCGATTTTTATTTTAAGTCGTAGAAAAGAAGTGCCACGTCAAGAACGTGATCACCAGCCCTTCGATTATGTAGGCATGGTGATTTTTGGCGTAATTATCGCTTGCTTAATGCTATTGATGACTCAAGGTTTTACATATGGTTGGACAAGTCGATTCACGTTAACTGTTGCAATCGTTGGTCTCATTGCTTTAGTTGTATTTTATATTTTTGAAAAAGGCAGACCCACACCATTTATTGATTTTTCAATTGTAAAAAATCGAGCATTTCTGGGCTCAACAATCAATAATTTTGTGCTTAACACTGGGGTAGGTACCACAGTCGTCTTCAATGGTTACGCTCAAAAACAATTTGGTATGAGCGAAGCACAAACTGGTTTGGTTACAGTGCCGTATGTCTTCATGGCGATAGCGATGATACGCTTAGGTGAAAAAGCAATTCAAAAATATGGCGGTAAAAGTATGTTAATTGCAGGGCCACTATTTCCAGCAATTGGTATCATTCTAATTAGCTTCACTTTCTTATCGCCAAGTTGGTATGTAGGTATTGTAACTTTCGCATTTGTTGTATGTGCGATTGGTAATGGGTTAGTTGCTACACCTGGCTTAACGATTGCTGTATTCAACATGCCAGAAGAGAAAGTGAGCTTTGCGACAGGTTTATATAAGATGGGCGCTACACTCGGAGGAGCCTTTGGTATCGCGTTAAATACGACCGTATTTACAGTATGCCAACAATTCTATTCAGTAGAAATGTCAGCAATGATTTCATTCTTAGTCGGGGCAATTATTATGATACTTGGACTTATATCAGCATTTATTCTGATTCCTAAAAATGTTAAAGCATAATAAAAACAAGCGTGGCTTTTTAATCAGTCACGCTTGTTTGTTTATATATAATTAATTTACTTTATCGGTAGACAATCCTTGCGGAATCGGATCAAATATAACTAAATCGTCGCTATTTAATAACTCCTCAGTTAATTGTAATTCAGCAATACGATTAGAATTATAGTATTTCACATACAATGTACGCGATGTTAAGTTGAATACAGTTTGGTACAGCGTATAGTGGAATTCATCTTCAGAAGGGCGAACTGCACCTTTAGGAATGCTTACACTATCAAGAATTCTAAACGCATCTAATACTGCATCATCACCATCGTCAGGCAACATATTACTTACAAGATAAGCTGCTCTTACATAACGTTCTGCTGACGTATAACCACCTGGTAGTCCAGAGGTACCACTTTCATTGCCTATATATAAATTTTTATAGCGTTTATATTGTGGTTTGTAAGGCGTCACATTCGCATAATTCTTCAAGTTCTCGTAATGCCAATTTAAATCAGGGCTATTTGTTAGTACACCGACTGGATTATCACGAAGGACAATGCGACCTTCTACAAACGTAATCTCTGCAGTTCGGCCTGTCGCGTCCGATACATGATAATGTAATGGCGGCGCTTCATTAATATCATTCAATGTATGTGCAACGACATTAACTTGGTTTGCTTGTTCAATAAGTTCCTCAATCGTTTTGTTGTAACCAAGTACCCATGTTAATACTTCAGTTTGTGAAATATTGATGTATCCATCGTGTATTTTATTAGCGTATGAGGCATAACCACGGTCATATTGATTAGATATTGCGAGGCCATGCTCATTTACACCGTCTCCGAAAATAAAGCCTTCCATATCAGAACCGGCACCAGTAAAACCATACGTCGTTGTACCTTTATAATCTACACGAGATTCCCAATAGTAGTGACGTGGTTGCACAGCAGGATGTCCAGTTAATGGATAGTCATAGTCCATCGTACGTCCTAAAATAACGTCACCGTTTTTAGCTTGAAACGTAAAACCTGTACACATATGTAGAAACCTCCAGTATTTAAAATGAGAATTATTATCAATTATAAGATTTCTAATTATGCATTTCAATTTTTAAAGTTTTTCGGAAAAAGAGTCCTAAAATAAAAGTTACTATATACATACTAAAACAAATAATATAGGCCCAAGTAATACCGTAATAATCAACGATTATCGAAATAATAAAAGTTCCTAAAGCGAAGAAAATGCTGTTAAATAAATTGTTTAATATGTATGTAGAAGTTAGAATTTCTTTTGGTGTGTTGCGCTGAATCATTGAATTTAGTGAAATATAACGCATGTCTTCGAAAATGCCCATAAATAATGAAAATAACAATGCGATCATTATTGAATGGTGAAGAATAAAACTTAAATTAATAAATGCTAAAAGCAAAGGAACGTAAATAATTATTGGATAGTTTATTTGTGTGAAGAAACGATCCTTATGGTTTATCCATAGTCCTGCAATAATTGTGCCACTAAAGAAAAGGGCATTGATTAGTCCAAACCAATAATCAGGGACATGTAAATAGGTTCTTGTATAAGTAAGAATGATAGCTGCTATCCATATGGTCGTTGCGAAAGATTCAAAAATAATAGAAATGTTTAAATACAAACTCAATTTATCACGATAATTATCACGAATAACAGCTTTAAAACTACTAAAAATATTTGCCTTCTCATTTTTGTAAATTTGACGTTCTGAAAGGCGTAAAATAAAAAAATAACTTATCATTTCAAGTACTAGCGCAAATAAAAATAAGTATTTCGCACCTATAAGACTCATTAAAATGCCGCCTAATGCCCACGTAGAAAGTTGAACAACACTACTCATCATATTCATTAAAGCGTTAGCAGATGTAATCGCATCTTTATTCTCAATAAAAGGAATCATTGAGTTCTTAATTGGGTTTGTAAAACCATCAAAAATAGCATTAAGAAAAAGTAAAACAAAAATAAAAATGGGAGATATGCCAAATATTAATAAACCAGCGATACTTGCTAAACTTACTAATTTAAGACCTTGAAATATAGATAAGACTTGCTTTTGCGTAAAATATTGATAAATATAATTGGAAATAAAACTACTCACAAAAATGCCAGATGTAAAGATAATGGGAATCATCGAGGCAGCGGTCGTTTTAGATGTGATATTAAAAACAATAGCAATAAGACCAACAATTGTTAAAATATCACCAGTGTTAGCAAACAATTGACTATAAAACAGATGAAAGTAGTCTTTACTATGTTTTCTCATATTGCCACACCTCAATAACACTTGTGATTTTACACTAGTATAGCATTAGGTAGTCATAAAAAATATCCCTTATGAGCTAATTAAATCTCATAAGGGATATGATTTAGATATTAAGCATGTGCATGTTCTGGAACGTCTTTAAAGTTTTCTAAACGACGATTCCATTCTTCATCGCTAATGTTGTTTTTAGCTACATAACGGTTACGTTCATGTTTGGCACAGTCATATGAACAAGCACCAAGATATTTGTCTTCATTTTCTTCTGAAACAAGAATTTGCTTGTTACATTCAGGATTTGAACAGTTAATATATCGTTCGCAAGGTGTACCGTCAAAGTGTTCTTTACCGATAACTGTTTTCTCAACTTGGTTAACGTCAACGCTAATACGTTCATCGAAGACGTACATTTTACCGTCCCAATATTGACCTTTAGTTTCAGGGTCTTTACCGTAAGTTGCGATACCACCGTGTAGTTGTCCTACATTTTCGAAGCCTTCTTTAACTAACCAACCAGAGAATTTTTCACAGCGAATACCACCTGTACAATAAGTTACGATGTTTTTACCATCTAATTGATCTTTGTTCTCACGAATCCAGTCTGGTAAGTCTCTGAAGCGTGTGATATCAGGGCGAATGGCACCGCGGAAGTGACCTAAATCAAATTCATAGTCATTACGAGCATCTAAGATGACAGTATCTTCATCTTCTAGTGCTTCTTTAAATTCGCTAGGTGAATAATATTTACCAGTTGTAACACGTGGATCAACATCGTCTTCTAAACCTAAAGCAACGATTTCATTTCTTGGACGTACGTGCATTTTTTTGAAGGCATGGCCTTCAGCTTCATCAATTTTGAACGTCATATCTGCGAAACGTTCATCTGCATGCATATGTTCGATATATTTATCAGTATCTTCTTTCGTACCTGATAATGTACCATTGATACCTTCTGTAGAAACTAAAATTCTACCTTTTAAATTGTTTGATTTGCAGAATTCTAAGTGCTCAGCTGCAAATGTTTCAGGGTCATCAATTGTTGTGTATTTGTAATATAATAACACTCTATAATCCATTTTCTAATTCTCCTCTAAAAATTTATTTATCGTAAAGGCAAGCCGTATCATTTAGTTATTCATTAATTTATCTTTTTATAAAAATCAACATTATATTATTTTACCAAATTTACAATAACTTTCAATATTTCGGTTTTGAAAATAGGGCAACAGACCTATGTTAGAAGTACAATTACTTTTTGAAAACGATTACATGTAGTACGATAAGTAGAAAGTGAAGTAAAGGATTATAATGAATTAAGATTATACTTTTCGAAAAGGGAGGAATTGTTAATTATGACAAATCAATCTTTACCAAAATTAACATATACTGGGGCATCAAAAAGTGCAGTACCTATTATTTCTGAAAGCGAATTACAAACGGTAACGGCAGAACCTTGGTTAAAAATTTCAGATGAAGGACTTCAACTTGAAGGTCTTATCTTTGATAGAGATCATAATTTATTTTTATGTGAAGTGTTTGGCGGTAAAATCTTTAAAGTCGACATAGACACAAAAGAGGTTTCAACAGCGTTTCAATCAACAAAACAAAATCCAGCTGCAGTTAAAATACATAAAGATGGACGTTTATTCACTTGTTATTTAGGCGATTTCGAGTCAACAGGTGGTATCTTCGCCACAAATGAACATGGTGAACAATTTGAAGAAATCATTTCGGAACTCAACACTGAATATTGTATTGATGACATGGTCTTTGATAGTAAAGGTGGTTTCTATTTCACTGATTTCAGAGGTTATTCTACAAATCCTAAAGGTGGCGTCTACTATGTTTCGCCTGACTTCAAGACAGTGACCCCAGTCATTCAGAATATTTCAGTAGCGAATGGTGTAGCTTTAAGTACGGATGAAAAAGTACTATGGGTTACGGAAACGACGACAAACCGACTTCATCGTATTCAATTAGAGGACGATGGCGTGACAATTGCACCGTTTGGCGCAACGATTCCATATTACTTTACTGGCCATGAAGGACCAGACTCAGTATGTATTGATAGCGATGATAATTTATACGTAGCAATGTATGGACAAGGGCGTGTTCTAGTCTTCAACAAACGTGGCTATCCTATTGGTCAAATCTTAATGCCAGGGCGTGATGAAGGTAAAATGTTACGTTCAACACATCCACAATTTATTCCTGGAACAAATCAATTGCTCATTTGTACCAATGACATTGAGAATGGCTCAGAAGGTGGTTCAATGATTTATACCGTTGAAGCTTTTGCGAAAGGTCATGAAAGCTATCAATTTCAGTAAGTAATAAAGAAATAAGCGACATCGTCTAACACACCATAAAACCCCTCACTATCCACCTAGTGAGGGGTTTGGTGTTGCCAATGGAATTAATTTATGAATGTATTATATCACTATGAGTAACTTAT
Organism: Staphylococcus sp. HMSC14D10; assembly: GCF_001808125.1. NCBI lineage: Bacteria > Bacillati > Bacillota > Bacilli > Caryophanales > Staphylococcaceae > Staphylococcus > Staphylococcus sp. HMSC14D10. Next base: position 163,542 of record NZ_KV792237.1, read on the forward strand.
TGCAAGTTTAATTTGTCTAGCATAAATGATTACTAAGTAATGCTTATTTTCTAATCCAATGAAACTTTTTCGAATATCCAGTATACTGTAATAGAATAATAAGACATCCGCATAAGTATGAAAGGAGTATATGATGAAAGACAATTGGATGAAATATAAAGATGACAGTCTTGTATCATCATTCTATGATAGCCAGACCACGACGTTTCAAGAACAAGGATTTGAAACTGAATTAGCATTTGGTACTGCAGGTATTCGTGGCCAGTTTGGACTTGGTCCAGGTCGTTTAAATCGCTATACCATACAACGTCTGGCATTAGGAGTTGCTAATTACTTAAAAGATAAAGAAGATAATCCTTCAATTGTCATTCACTATGATATTCGTCATTTATCTTCAGAATTCGCGCATATTATTACGCAAATTTTGACTTCGAATGGCATCAAAGTTTATCTGGCAGATGTATATAAAACAACGCCACAATTATCTTTTGCTGTCCGATACTTGCAAACATCTGCCGGTATCATGATTACAGCAAGTCATAACCCTAAAGATTATAACGGCATCAAAGTTTATGGTGCAGATGGTGCGCAATTAGATGAGGATACTTCATTAGAAGTTGCTCAATATATCAATAACTTAGGTAATCCACTTGAGTTGAATATTGACTTAAATCAAGAACTTATTGAGAAGAACACCTTTGATTTACCAGAAGCGGTTTATGATAGTTACATAAACGAACTTACAAATCTTATAGGTGATATTCCACAATCTGATTTGAAGGTCGTATATACGAGTTTGCATGGTACTGGTGTGCCGATTATTCCTGACGTTTTAAAGCATCTTAATTTTCAGAATGTAAGTTTAGTCAAATCGCAAAGTGAGCTAGATCCAAATTTCAGTTCCGTTAAAAGTGCGAACCCCGAAGAGCGAGAAGCCTTTGATTTAGCAATTCAACAAGCTCACGATATCGACGCTAATTTAATTATTGCAACAGATCCTGACGTCGATCGCATGGGATTTGTAGAACGAAATGAAAATAGTCAAATATACTACTTTGGTGGCAGTGAAATCGGCGCATTACTCATTAAATATCTGCTCGAATACACGAATGTGCCGAATCATTCGGTTGTCATTCAATCTATTGTAAGTGGCGAGTTAGGTAAACGACTTGCACAACAATATGGTGTGACTGTGAAGGAAGTCTTAATCGGCTTTAAACACATTGCTAAAGCCATTCGTGAGTTAGATGATACAGAATCATTTTTATTTGCCTATGAAGAAAGCTATGGTTACTTAGCTGACGACTTCGTGCGAGACAAAGATGCCATTCAAATTGTGCCATTGATTATTAAGTATGCTTCTATTTTGAAAAATGAAGGCAAAACACTGCACGATGAATTAAAAGAAATCCATAAAGAAGTAGGCTATTATCGTGATAAACCGATGTCTAAAGTCTTTGAAGGTAGAGAAGGGCAACAACAAATTAACGCTTTAATGGATCAATTAAGACGTAATATTCCTGATGTCATTGCAGGATTAAAAGTTGTTGCAGTAGAAGATTATGAGACATTGAAACGCATTTATAAAGAAGACAACACGGAAGAAGCAATATCATTACCAAAAGCGAATGTAATTAGAATTCTCTTAGAAGAAGGATTTATTGCTTTGAGACCATCAGGTACAGAACCTAAACTCAAATTCTACCTATCACTTAACGTCGATAACTTCGAACAAGTCTCACAAGACATATACGATTATATATTTAGTGATAGCGAATAGCGTGACAAAAAACCATTTATATGCAAGTAAGCAGTATTAAATATCATTCCACCTCAATCGTTCATTTTCAAAATTAAAAAATAATATAAAACAGCTTATGGTACATATCACAAAGTGCACCATAAGCTGTTTTCTTAATTAATATTTTCTTAAAAAGTCTATTTGTCGATTATATAACTTATTATGAATTAATATTGAAAAGCTTATTCGTTTTAGCGATTGTAGTTAATGTAAGTATGAAATTTCTCGCGAAAAGAAGAAACAAATAATTTAATACTGAATAAAATTAATTTCATGTAAAAATTCCGTTAAGTTAGAAATGATATGTTATGCATAGTATAAAAATGTTATATAATATTTAGTGATCGGCATAAAATCACTTTCTTACATAAAGGAGCCAATACATGATTAAAAAATATTTGTTGAGTGTATTCACTGTTTTAATAGCCATTGTTTTATGTGCTTGTCAATCGACATCGCAAACGCATGAGAAAAAAGCTAAAGAAGAAACGCATAATAAAGAAGAGAATATTTATGCGAAAAAGCGTAGTTCTGGTCAAAATGATTGGGTTGAATATAAGGGTGATGTAGCACATATCTTCTTCCATCCTTTAATTACGGATCCTAAAGTGGCGTTTACTGGTGAAGCGAATCAAGCCAAAGGCAATAATGATTGGATGATTACCGTTGAAGAATTTAAACGCTCACTTGATGAATTATATAAGCATCATTACATATTGATTGATCCACATGATGCATATGATTTCAATTCTAAACCTATTAAAAAGAAATCACTTAAGTTGCCTAAAGGAAAGAAACCGTTAATCTTATCAATAGATGATATGAATTATTATGAATATATGAGAGGAAATGGTTATGCAGATCGTTTAGTATTAGACAAATATAATCATGTTGTATCTCAAACGAAAGGCAAAGATGGTAAGTTTACTCAAAGTGAATCGAATGATATTGTTCCGATTCTAAATCGTTTCGTAAAAGAACATCCAGATTTTTCATTGAATGGACAAAAAGGTGTAGTTGGTTTAACTGGATACAATGGGGTACTCGGATATCGCACGAATGAGTTGGATAGTAAAGACTACTCTAAGCGTAAAGAACAAGCGATAAAAGTTGCAAATGCAATGAAACGCGATGGTTGGACATTCGCAAGTCATTCTTGGGGGCACATTGATTTTGCAAATAGTTCATATGATCGTATTGTGAAGGATACAGAACGTTGGAAGAAAGAAGTAACGCCAATTATTGGCAAAACGGATTTATTTATTTTCCCTCATGGTGCGCAAGATAGAGGTTCAGCAGGCTATCAGTACCTAGAGAATAAAGCAGGATTTAAATTCTTAGCTGGGGTAGGTCCGAATAATTTTACTGATATTGGTGAAGATAGCGTTTATCAAGACCGTGTTGCTATCGATGGTTTGAATCTATATGACTTTAAGTACAAGTTGAAACCATTTGTAGATCCAGACAAAGTTTATAGCAAAGAAGATCGTAGTTATTTTAAAGGTGAGAAAGGTTATAAATAATTAGTCGAACTCTGAGAATTGCATTATGGTAGTTCTCAGAGTTTCAATTTTTCATTAAAAAGCAAGTAAAGTTTAATGGATATCAAAATGTATAGTAAGTAACAACAATATAGTTAAGGGATTATGATTTTGAATATAGTTGTATTATTCCTATAATATTGTTATAAAAGGTATTGTGCAACATTATTAATATTAAAAAAAGTAGGGGATATTTTGTTTGGTAAATTTGTAAAAGGAATAGGTATTATCACTACGATTTCGTTATTACATACTTCGATAAGTGATGCGAGTGAATCGCCAGTAACTATTGCTAATAAAGAAAAGAATAGTAGTATTAGTACGAAATATCAGCCTAGTGGTGTCATGCTTACTACTGATCAAGGGCAAATTCTATATAATTACCGGGGAAATAATCAGGTTGACCCTGCTTCTATGTCTAAAATGATGACCTTATATTTAACTTATGAAGCGATTGAGAATGGGAAGTTAAAGCTCAATGACAAAGTGAAAATTACAAATAAGTATGCTACCATGTCCAACCTACCAAACCTATCATCAGTATCATTGAAACAAGGTCAAACGTATACTATTGAAGAATTAATTAAACAAACCACTTTAGCATCAAGTAATGCCGCAGCAATGATATTAGGTGAGAAAGTAAGTGGCGATAATAATACATTTACTAATAAAATGAATCAACAAGCTAAATCGTTTAATATGACTAATACAAACTTTGTCAATCCGGCAGGTGCGCAAAATAGTTTGTTAGATCAATATGCACCTTCAAAATTTAAAAAACAAGATTTCCCTAAAAGTACCGCTAAAGATATGAACCTTTTAATGCAAGCGTTAATTAAGAAGTATCCTCAGATATTACAAATATCTAAGTTGCCACGGGATACTCAAAGAGGAAATACTTTTAAAAGTACGAATCTATCTTTAAAAGGACAACCACTATATTTACCTGGTACAGATGGCTTAAAGACAGGTACAAGTAATAAGGGTTATAACATTGCACTAACAAATAAGCAAGATCAATTACGTCTAAATGAAACAATAATGAATGTGAAACCCTTTGGTGATGTAAATGCGAAGTACAATAGAAATAGAATAGGTAATCAAATCATTAAACAATATCGTCAAAAATATGAATATAAGAAAGTGTTAACTGAAGGAGACCATGAGATAGATGGCAAGAAATATCATGTAAAAAAAGATTTATATGATGTTGTCCCTAAAGACAAATCCAAATGGCATCTGGCTATCAATAGTAAAGGCAAAGTTTATGTTCATTATTATAGGGACTTCTTACCAGGCAGTCAGTATCCACGTGTAGCTGTTGATAAAAAATGGAAATGGTTCTAAATCAATAAATTAAATTAGAAAAAATGTCGCTAAGTTTTCATCTTGGCGACATTTTTCAAATAATGAATATCTTTAATAAAGGCGTTTTAGCTCAGTTTCTTCAAATGTACTTCTCTTGCGCCACATATCATATTAACAATTTCTTTCGTCACTTTATCTATCGATTGCTGTTGTCCATGTTGAATCCAATTCGTGATGACGCTCAAAATACCTCCAGTTAAAAATTCTCCATATATTGTTACATCTACATAAAATTGACCACTCTGTCGATCAAATTCAATTTGCTTTTGAACTGCTTTATAGATTTGTTCATAAAAAATAGTATAAACTTCGCCGTAAAAATTGAGTGTTATAACGCTACGGACAATGTCTTTATTATCGTGAATAAATGTCAAAACATCTCTCATCAATTTCTCAAAAAATTGTCGTGGGTTGTCGGGATTAATGTCGGGTAAATATAGCTCTCTAAAATGATCAATCAACGTGCCGACAACATGATTTAACAAGTCATACTTATCATTAAAATGACGATAAAAGGTTGATCGTCGTACATTTGCTTTTGCACATAAGTCTTGAACCGTTATTTGTTCAAAAGATTTAGTTTGTAGTAAATCAGAAAATGAAGTAATTAGGGCTTGATGTGTTTTTTGGACGCGTAAATCTTGTTTGTTCAACTTAATCACTCCTCATATCGGACAGTTTGAATAAAATGTCGCTTATGTTACAAACACACATAAGTGACACACAATTCTTGCCCCTCGTCATTTTATAATACTATCGAAGGGTAGATTAATTTCTTTAAGATTACTTATAGTTTACTACTTTTCAATCTAAAAATTAAAAACTATGAAAACTTGGGAAGTGATACGTATGTACTATAGTAATGGAAATTATGAAGCATTTGCACGTCCTAAAAAACCAGAAAATGTAGAGCTTAAATCAGCTTATCTTATTGGTTCCGGATTAGCATCTCTAGCTGCTGCATGTTTCTTGATTAGAGACGGACAAATGGATGGGTCAAAAATCCATGTTTTAGAAGAATTATATAAACCTGGTGGAAGTTTAGATGGAGATGAACTTCCTTTGAAAGGCTATGTTGTGAGAGGGGGAAGAGAAATGGAGAACCATTTCGAATGTTTGTGGGATTTATTTCGCTCCATCCCGTCACTTGAAATGGATAATGCTTCAGTTCTAGATGAGTTTTATTGGTTAAATAAAGAAGATCCTAATTACTCACGTTGTCGTGTTATTGAGAAAAGGGGGCATCAGTTATCTACTGATGGTGATTTTACTTTGACGCCACAAGCCATTAAAGAAATCATTCATTTATGTTTAATGAAAGAAGAGACATTAAACGACGTGAAGATTACGGATGTCTTCTCAAATGACTTTTTGCATTAGAATTTCTGGATCTATTGGAAAACGATGTTCGCATTTGAGCCATGGCATTCTGCAATGGAGATGCGTCGATATTTAATGCGCTTTGTACATCATATTGGAGGATTAGCAGATTTCAGTGCCCTTAAGTTCACCAAATATAATCAATATGAATCACTAGTTCTTCCGATGATTGCTTACTTAGAGTCCCACGGTGTGCAATTTCAATATGATGTTCAAGTGTTGAATATAAAAGTAGATATCACAACAAAAGAGAAGGTTGCGCGTGAAATACAACTTAAGCGTTCAGGTAAAGATGATACCATTCCTCTAACGCCAGATGATTTAGTATTTGTTACAAATGGTAGTATCACTGAAAGTTCAACTTATGGAGATAACAACACACCCGCACCCCCTACAAAAGAAATCGGTGGTAGTTGGACGTTATGGCGTAATCTTGCCAAACAGAGCCCTGAGTTTGGTTGTCCCGAAAAGTTCTATCATCGTTTACCAGACAAAAGTTGGTTTGTATCAGCAACCGCGACGACAAATAACATGACAATTATTAATACAATCGAGCAAATTTGTAAACGAGACCCTCTAGCCGGCAAGACAGTGACAGGTGGTATTGTTACTGTTAATGATTCTAAATGGCAAATGAGTTTTACTGTTAATCGTCAACAACAATTTAAAAGCCAACCCGAAGACGAGGTGAGCGTTTGGATCTATGCATTATACTCAAACGTAAACGGGGATTACATCCATAAACCTATCACTGAGTGCAGTGGAAATGAAATTTGCCAAGAATGGTTATATCATATGGGCGTTCCTATCAATCAAATTGAAGACCTCGCTAAAACGCAATGTAATACGATACCAGTCTATATGCCATATATCTGTTCTTATTTTATGCCTAGATCCATTGGAGACAGACCACTTGTCGTGCCTGAAAATGCTCGCAACATAGCCTTTATTGGTAATTTTGCAGAAACAGAAAGAGATACTGTATTTACCACTGAATATTCGGTAAGGACTGCTATGGAAGCAGTATACCAATTATTGGACATAGATAGAGGTGTCCCTGAAGTGGTTGCAACAGAATTCGACCTTCGTATATTGATGGATGCCTTATATGAACTTAATGATGGTAAAAATTTATCAGAACTCTCAGAACATAACAAAATACAGAAACTCGCTCTTAACGCTTTCTTGAAGAAAATAAAAGGTACCTATATCGAAGAATTGTTGCACCAACACAAGTTACTATAAGTGTAGATAAAATTCACCCCCACATGACGAATTAGCATGTGGGGATATTTGTTTAGTTTATTTATTGGCCAATATATCGTTTTAAATGTTTAGCGGTTATGGAATTGTCGATGTCAAAGATGCCTTCAGGTTCACCCGCGTAAAGTAATTGGCCACCTTTATCTCCAGCATAAGGCCCAATATCAATTAACCAATCCGCCTGAGTCATCATCGTTAAATTATGTTCAATCAAGATAACCGTATTGCCTTCTTCAATAAGATGGTTAAAGCAATCGATTAGAATTGGCAAATCATCTTCATGTAGCCCAGTTGTTGGCTCATCAAAGATAAAGATCTTATCGGTCACATCTTGTGTCAGGTAACGGCTTAGTTTCACACGTTGAATTTCACCACCTGAAAGGGTATCTAATGATTGTCCGAGAGTCATATAGTTTAATCCTGTATCCGCTAATGCTTGAAGCGGTCGTATAATACCTGGACTGTCGCTAAATTTCTCAATGGCTTCATCCACGGTTAATGCTAAAATATCCGCAATAGAATAACCTTCTACTTTAGCTTCTAACACTTCTGGACGATATCTTGTACCACCACATAATTCACATACTTGTGAAAAGTCTGGCATAAATGCAAGTTCCGTTTTTAAAACACCTTTACCATGACATTCCGGACAGGCACCTTCTGAATTATAGCTGAACATACTCTTCTTAAGACCAGTATGTTGACTAAAGAAACTACGTACATCATCAAAGATATCTAAATAAGTAAGTAGATTAGAACGATTTGATGCATGGACAGGTTTCTGGTCAATAAAGATAGCCTCTTGTTCACGTTCAAATCCTGCAGTGATGAGTGAACTTTTACCTGAACCTGCAACACCTGTAACAACAGTCATTGCATGCTTAGGTAGTTTAGTTGAGACATTTTGTAAGTTATTGCGACTAATATTAGCAATTTGAAGCATGTCTTTCGATTTACGTGGCGTTTTTTTAAGTTGATGCTGTCGGTTCAACGCTTGACCAGTACTTGTGTTCGAACTGAGTAATTCATTATAAGAGCCAGTAAATGTAATTTCACCACCATTTTTGCCTGCTAAAGGTCCTAAATCAATAATATGATCAGCGGTCTTTATAACATCTGGATCATGTTCTACAACGAGGACTGTGTTGCCCTTATCTTTTAAGGATTGAATGATATCGTTGATACGCTGAATATCCTCTGGATGTAGTCCGACACTTGGTTCATCAATAATATAGATTAAGTCGCTTAAAGGACTATTAAGGTGACGAATGAGCTTAATACGTTGTGACTCACCACCAGATAGCGAAGTTGTTTCTCGCGCTAGTGTTAAATAATTCAACCCAATATAACTTAATGCTTCTAGTTGTTTCTTAAGTGGCTCTATAATCACACGTGCTTTGCCTGATTTTATTTTTCTTAAAAAGGCTAACGCCTCATCAATTTGTAGGTTTGTGAATTCTGCAATATTTAAGCCATTGATTTTACAGCTTAATACAGTGTCATTAAGACGTTGACCATGACAATCAGGACAATCATGTTTCGATACCACTCGGTCAATATCTTCTTTAAAACGTTTCTTTTCGAAATTATCATTAAGTAAAAATGAACGGCGGAATCGATGAATTAATCCTTCAAATTTGGCAGTTCTAGGCCAATTTGACGGTGGATTCTTTAATTTAGTTGGTTCGGTGTATAAAAACGTATCCATTTCTTCATTCGTATAATCTTTTAATTTCTTATCATTATCAAATAAACCTGTATATAAATAACGTTTACCTCGCCAACTATCAGGTCTAAATGAAGGGAATTTAATTGCATCCTCATTAAGTGATTTATCATAATCAAGCAATTCATTTAAATCAATATCTTCAACATAGCCTAGTCCTGAACATGTTTGACACATACCTTTAGGATTATTGAAAGAAAAGATATCTGAATAACCGACAAATGGTTCGCCAATACGTGACCATAGCAGTCGGACAGACGCGTAAATGTCAGAAATTGTACCTACAGTTGAACGAGAGTTACCGCCAAGACGTTTCTGATTAATAATCATTGCGACAGGAAGATGTTTAATTTGATCGACGTCTGGTTTTTCATATTGTGTCAGTTGATGTTGCACATAACTTGAATATGTTTCATTTAACAATCTTTCAGATTCTGCAGCTATAGTATTGAAGACGAGGGAAGACTTCCCCGAGCCTGAACGACCTGTAAATACTGTTAATTGATGCTTTGGAATCGTTACATTTATATTTTTTAAGTTATTTTGTTTGGCACCGATAATTTCTATATTAGTCATAATTACACCTCTTAAACCTAGATTAACTCACATGTTGGTCATATTAAATTATGCTTCGAGTGGTTTGATTTTAACATCAAGATTAAAGTATTCTTTTAAAATATTTCGGTAGTTATCTGAAGTTACATCATATTTATCTTTACCATCCTGTTTACTTAGCGTTAGATGTTGTAAGGACATCGTAGCACGTCCGTATGATTGTGGTTGAGTAACGATAAGTTGTTGTACAAAAATAGAATCTGGATGTTGTGAATTATATTGAATCATATCTTCAAAATCTTCTATTTGCTTAGGTTGGAAGCGAGCCTCGTAACGTGTGCTCCAACTATCGTCTTCGAGTTTCTGAATGCTATAAGTTCCTTCATGCTCTGAAATTACTCGGAATTCACCTGTAATATCTGTAACTGGATGAGTTGGATCTATATTTGTAATAGGTAAGGCCTGTAAAGGTAAGTCACCGAAGCCTACATCTGCAACATAATTTACATCATTAATTGGAACAACAAGTGACATGTGTGAACCTTCTGGACTGCGATTGCCATTAGGCTGTTCAACAGTCGCAGACATACGATATACGGTAAAGCCTTTTTCTTCAAGGTAAGTCCCAAAGAAATGATTCATTTCGTAACAGAAACCACCTCGTTGCTGATTGATCAATTTATCATACAAATCATTAATTTCTACAGATATAGGTACGCCATTTTGGACATTGATATTTTCAAAAGGAACCGTCAACATATAGCGTTTAATGTAATAATTGAGCGCTTCAAGTGAAGGTTCATTATATTTTGATGCATCTATATTTAAATAGTGTTCGATAGCTTGAATATCCATAAGATGAGGTCTCCTTTGTTAAAAGCTTTTAGTAATCCATACCCTATAATGATGAAATGACGCATGTAAGAATAGAGACGAAAAAGGTTCTAAACACTTGATAGCAGTTGATGCCTCGTGTTTAGAACCAGTATTAATATATTAAACTATGTTATGATTCAAAATTACAGTTCTTGTTTGTTGAAAATGGCTATTGAAATGAAATAAGAAGCCACTAAACAAATTAAACCGAGTATTGCATATAATCCGATGAAGAGGATATCTGTAGGATTTGTTCCTAAATCAGAGAATGAACCTGAACGTACAATGGCAGACATAATAACACCAAAGTAAGTAATAAAGAATAAAATAAGAACGATAACCGATGTTGAAATCATGATGACATTTGAATTTTCAGGACCAAATTTAAATGTTAACGGGAACATGATAGCGTATGTGCCTGCAGCACCAATACCTACTAAACCTGAAATAAGTGTTAACATTAAATTCTGATGTATCGCTAATACTGCAATTAAACCAATAATTAATCCGATAAAGATGAGTATGCCATAAAATGCGAAATAGCTTTTAATATAAGCACTACGATGTGTTGGCAATGTTGAAATATAATACATCCACTTAGAATCTTTTTCACGCTTTAAGTTATCCGTCACTGGTGACAATAAGAAAATCATTGGTAAGAAACATGCCATTGCTGGATTTATAAAAGCGAATAAGAAACTTGCTACAATGGCTACAATTAAATATGTGATAAGTGACTTTTTAGATGCATAGAAACTACTTAAAATTAGACCTTTCATTATTTATCACCTCTCATAATTAATTTTGTTGCGTCATCAATAGTGCTAAGTGGGTGAGCGTTCGTTACACTAGACCAATCCTTGATTAAGATTTGGCGTTGACCTTGTCTCACTCTTGATGCAATGATGATGTCTTGTGGAATGTCTAAATCAACATGCTCATCAACTTCGACAATACCATATTGATTTAACAATTCTTCCTTGCTTTCTTGAAGTACAATTTCACCATCACGCATAAAGATTAATTTTGTAGCTAAATGTTCTATATCTTCGGAAATATGAGATGAAATGAGTATGCCATTCCCCTCAGAAATATAGTCTTCCAACATTTCAATGACTTCTTCACGTCCTGATACGTCCATACCAGCAGTTGCTTCGTCCAGTATGAGTAATTTTGTATCATGCGCTAGAGCCATGGCTAAGGCTGCTTTCATACGCATTCCTCTTGAGAACGTCTTAATTTGTGCGTTAGTTGGTAATTCGAAACGCTGAATGACTTCAAAGAAACGATCACTGTTCCATGTTTTGAAAATATTCGCAAAAACTTTATCCATATCTTTAATTTCGAGTTTATCAGGCACACGTAAGTCATCAAATACAACGCCAATATGCTCTTTGTATGCATAATCCTTATCTGAGACAACTTGATCAAAAAATGAAATATCTCCAGAATCTTTAAAACGGTTACCAACTAATGTATTAATCAATGTTGATTTACCTGAACCATTCTTACCAATTAAACCAATAACTTCGCCAGGTTGAAGTGTTAAAGAAATATCTTTCAAATGGAAATTCGATTTCTTATAAGACTTGTTGAGATGTTGCACTTGCAATAGATGTTCCATAGTAATCCTCTCTTTCTGTTGATTAGTATTAGATTTAATTCAATTAAAGATTAGTTACTTTTATCATAATATAGATTAATTAATAAATAACTAAGATTTGTAAAATTTACGTACTTTTAACATATAACCAAATGTGTTGTAAGCGAATAAAATGATTAAGATGCCAATGCCAACTGCTTGGTTAATACCTGTAATGATTGAAAAGATACCTAAGAATATAGCGCCTACCATTATTAAGGAAATATTGACGTGATATACTTTAAACATTGATTCAAGTGCAATATGACGCTCACCTTCATCCATATTTTGTAAAATACGTTCTGTATAATTGGCTTCGCCTTGTTTAGGCATACGGGTATCAAATTTTCTATAAAAGAAACCAAGCATGGTTGACGGAATTAATGTCAATATAAAAGGCACAATGACTAAAAATAAAATAGACGATGGGCCATTACCTAAGGCAATAATAAATATGTTTAATAAAGCGACTAATACTGTAATGTAATATAATGTGCCAGTTCTCATGAAAGTTAAATTAGCTTTTTGTTCATGTTGATCGAGGTTGGCATCATTGGCATTTTCAGTTTTATGTTTGTATTTTAAAGATGTCTGAGAGGTCTTCCAAATCGCTAAGATAAGTCCAATATTAATTAATGAAGCGATAATGGTAACGATAATCGTGAAATTGTATGAAGCGAAATGTAAGATATCAAAGATGTTCCCATCACTTAGCATTCCTATTGAGGCTCCTATCATTCCACCAATAATACCCCCTATCAATAAATAGAGTAAATATCTGCCCACTTTCATAAATCTTCCTCCTCAAATATAAAGACATTTTCAACTGGTTCATTGAATATACGTGCAATTTTAACGGCTGTTAAAATGGACGGCATAAAATCATTCCGTTCAATCAAAGAAACTGTTTGCCGTGAGATACCGGCTTGTTTAGCGAGTTGTGTTTGATTGAAGCCATCGCGAGCACGTAATTCTTTAAGACGATTTCGCAATATTCATCAACTCCTTGGCTTTTATGTTACATTATCTTTGTCATTTTGACTAGTATATTAGTCAAAAAGACTTGTATTTTTGTCAAATTAGATATAAAAAGTAGCCTTCGGGTTGTCTGAAGTAAGACATCCTGAAGGCTTGTATTACAGTGTTTTGCTATTTGTTAAGACCCATTGATTAAGATCGTTAAGATGATATTTTGTGACGATGGTTTGATTTACTTCATCCAATGTAATCGAAGATAAAGTGGAGATAAGTGTATGTTGAATTGTATTTAATGCATGACTAACTACACACATTTCTGCTTTTTGGCCTTCATTTTCACCTTAGAAGGGTTTCAATAATTGCTGACTTGCAAAAATCGTATCGCGACCTTCTATTGCTAGAAAAATATCATAAAACGTGATCTGATTTAAAGGTTTGCTTAACGAGAAACCACCATGCTTGCCCGTAGTAGAATTGACAAGTCCTTCTTTAACAAGTGCTTTAATAATCTTCTTTAAATAAGAATCAGAAACATTTAAACGATCACTTAAAGCAGTAGAGGTCATCACGCTATGTTCTGGTAGTAGATTCAGAATTAATAGAACATAGACAGCTTGCTCCCATCCTTTAGATAATTTCATAATACTCCTCCAATGATAGACGTTTCTTTTATTATAAAATATAATATAAAAATTTTATATATTAAGATTGAAAAATAGAAAGGGTGCATTATAATACTATTTAAAGACAACGAATATCTTAATTATCTTTAATAAATGACTAGGAGATGACATCTATGAATTTACATCAACGTTCGCATTTATACTTCTATATATGTATTATTTTAACGACCATATGTATGAGCTCTTCTTTTCCAACTGGGAAGTACCTCATCTCAATTGAACACGTGCCACCTATGTTACTAGGCGGATGGCGTTTTACCATCGCGGGATTCATTATCTTATTGGTTTTATTTTTGAAAAGGGGCGTTAAATATGTATTACCATCAATTGATCATAATAGTTATAAAGGCTTTATATTTGTCGCTACCATCGGATTATTACAAACGGCAGGAACAATGGGATTGTTAAATATAGCAATGTCATTGGGTGTATCCTCTTCAATGTCTGCCGTTTTACTGTTTACCAATCCATTATGGTTAGCTGTTCTTGCGCATTTTATACTGAAAGAGCGTTTAACAATGATTAAAGTGGTTGCACTCGTGATTGGTGTGATTGGGGTTACGATATGTCTAGGGTTAGACCGTTCATTGCTAGGGTGGGGTGCGTGTGTCGCATTACTTGGTTCACTATGTTGGTCATGTAATACTGTCGTGACTAAGCAATTTAAGTTTGATAAAGGTGCCTGGGTATTAACGGGATGGCAGCTATTATTTGGTGGCATCATCATGTTCTTGATTAGCCAATTGTTAGGAGAGCGCTATCACATTGGACAATTGAATGGTTGGGGATGGTTATGGTTTTGGTGGCTTGTATTTCCTGCGTCTATTGGATCATTTGGATTATGGTTTACCAGTTTAAATTTACGAGGTGCTACGATTTCGAGCAGTTTTCTATTTTTAGTGCCCTTATTTTCGACTATTTTTTCAATTATAGGGTTAGGTGAACCTTTCACAGTGCACATTATGATAGGTGGATTATGTGTTGTGGTCGCATTGATTGCAATTAATTATTCACCACATCACTTAAGTAATTAAGGTATTAAATGTTTGGAAAATCGAATGATCGCACTAAATAGTTCTAGGATAATATTAATTATGAGTTCCCAAAGTGGCTGTTTGGATTTATCTTTTTTAGATTCAGACATCATTTCACTCCTATGCTAGTTAGATTAACATAGCGACATTTTGATTGAAAATGTTACATATATGGAAGGTTTTCGAAATACTACATACTTGAAATTGTCTTAATTTTAATACAATGAAAATATATGAAAACTTGCGAACACTGACGTAAGAAAATAAAAGAGTCTGAACAAACCTCTTCACATGGTATCTAATTTTTTGTAATATAGCACTCGTATTATTTTTGAGAGCGATAAAAAAAGGAGGTAGCAATGATGAAAGGTAACAGAATGATGTTCTTCATATTCATGTTAGGTACATTTACAGTAGGAATGGCAGAGTATGTTGTAATGGGATTATTAACTCAAATCGCAAGTGATATGAAAGTGTCTATTTCAAGTGCAGGTTTATTAATCAGTGTATATGCTGTGAGTGTTGCGTTAATTGGACCATTTATGCGTATATTCACAATGAATGTTCGTGCCAAACGCTTATTACCCATTTTAGTTGCCATATTTATAGGTAGTAATGTGGTAGGGATGTTGGCACCCAATTTTCAAGTATTGCTGTTATCAAGATTGTTGTCAGCTTCAATGCACGCACCATTCTTTGGCGTGTGTATGAGTGTGGCTGCAGCCGTTGCACCTCGTGGTAAACAACCGCAAGCCATCGCATTAGTCCAAGCAGGATTAACAATTGCGGTTATGATTGGTGTGCCATTCGGCTCATTCTTAGGTGGCTTTGCGAATTGGAGAGCTGTATTTGGCGTTATGATTGGTTTAGCGATTATTACAATGCTAGGTATGTTGAAGTTTGTACCAGATGTATCTCTAAGTACAGAATCTAATTTAAAAAATGAATTAAAAGTATTTAAAAATCCACACATTTTAATCGTGATGTCTATTATCGTCTTTGGTTATTCTGGCGTATTCACAACATATACTTTTATGGAACCAATGATACATGACTTCGCACCTTTTAAAATAGTAGGCTTAACAATTTGTCTATTTATGTTTGGGTTAGGCGGTGTGTTAGGCAATTTAATCACAGGGAATGTGCCAGAACCTAAACTGACAAAATATCTATTTTATACGTTTTTATTTCTATTTTTAACTATCATATTATTTGTCACTTTCGTGCATAATGCGATTTTAGCCATTATTATATGTTTCTTATTTGGATTTGGAACATTTGGTACGACACCGTTATTAAATAGTAAGATTATATTAAGTGCCAAAGAAGCACCATTACTTGCGAGTACATTAGCGGCGTCTATCTTTAATGTGGCAAATTTTTTAGGTGCCATTATCGGTTCAATTTTATTATCAATCGGTTTACCTTATTTAATGATTACCTTTGTGTCAGGGGGAATAATTATTTTAGGTATTTTAATTAATGCAATTAATTATTTTTATGAAAAGAAACACATTCAATTTGAAGAATAATAGTTAAATTGAAAACACCTCTAATGTCAGTATATCTTTATACCGATGTTGGAGGTGTTCTATTATAGTTATTCAGATTCGAATTTTAATGTTGGTTCGTACATATCGTGATTGAAGTGATGTTTAGAAAATTGACGTAAATCATTTATGAACGTATTTATGTTACGATCTAATTTCTCTTTGGTTCTCACGATGATAACGCGCTTATCGTCAGAGTTTGTTTCGTATTTATCATTATAGATTCTTGCAGCTATAGAAAATTTAGAGATATAATTCTCCAGTGATTCATAGCAATTTAGCAAATCACGAATAGGCTTATTAGATTCTTCTTCATGGTGACTCATAGTACCCAATAATTCTTGAATTTGATCGTCTAATTTTACAAAAAGTTCCTCCACGTCATCGCATTTTTCTAACGTTTGCGGCTTGTTTATTAGAGCATTGGTTTCACTTAAATGAATTTTACTTATTTTAGATGCTTTATAAGCAGTTAAATCTATCATACTCAAAATATCATTTTTATAATCTTCACGTTTTTCTTCTTTCTCTTTAGTGATTTGATATTTAATCCCCCAAAATGTCCCAATTAGCGCAAAGATACCTCCGACAATGGCAGCTAAAAATTCACTCATAATAATGAACTCCTTTTCTAGTGAGAATATTTACATTTATATTGTACACTATTTAAATAATGTAAGAGGAAAATTATAGTTCGACTTTGAAGTTAAGAACTTGAGGTATGTTAGATATATCGTTATTGGTAATGAAATCAATTAAAAGTTGTGCACCTTCTTCTTGTATATCTTTAACTACAGGTGCTTCAGCGAACATGTCATAATTACCACCGCCTACAGCACGATAGTTGTTGACACAAATGGTATAAGTTTTATCACTGATAAGTGGTTCATTGCCAACCTTAATATCAGTTACGCGTTGACCAATAGGTTCTCTTACATGAATGGTATAAGTGATACCGCCATACATGTCATAGTTAAAATGCTGTTGTTTCGGATATAAAAATGCATCGTTGATTGTTATTTCATTTTTATCGTTAAGCGTGAAGTAGCTTGCTGATTTTTCTAAAGCGTCTTTAATGCCTGCACCAGTAAGTTTTAAAACTTGGAATGTATTGGGAAAAGGATAATTATTAATAATATCACGCATAGTAATACGTTTATTAAATCCTGCTGCTGAGTCGAAGAGTGCCGTACTTGTAATATCAGCACCACTTTTCTCCAATAACATAACATTTATTAAATTAATAAGTGGATGAGGTTTCATTCGTGCCTCAAATTGATCTTCTACTAACATCGGTTCAGGTAAGGTCGTGATTTCAGTATCTAGCCAGTCTTCTAGATGTGTTAATAGCTTAGAATCTTCCGATAATAGACTGTATTCTGAGTCTCCCACTACAGGTAACAATTCGCTTTGCGTATCAATAATCTGATTATTGTCGCCAATCGTTAGCGTTACTTTACCTATTTGTGTTGCACGTGTACCAGGTTGAATAACGGCAGTTTCATATTTAACTGTCGCGATATCTCGATGTTGGTGACCTGTAATCAATACATCGATGCTTTCATGGAAACGATGTAGAATTTCGGAAGCCTCATTCTCACCAGTTAAATCTTCAGTTGGTTCCTCTGTATCTATATCACGTTCGAATCCGCCGTGATATGAAACGACGACGATGTCAGCTTTTTCACGGACATTAGGTAATAGTTGGGTAAGTGTTTCAATCGCACTCTTGAAAGTTAAGCCTTCGATATGATGTGGTTGTTCCCAGTTGGGAATGTATTGCGTAGTTAAACCGATGACGCCTACTGTTAGTCCTTCCTTTTCAAAATAATGCACGCCTTCACCTGTAAAGGGTTGTTGTTTTGAGTCTAAAATATTAGCACAAAGCACTGGATGGTTAAGGTTTTGTAGTGTGTCTATAAGGTATGGTAAGCCATAGTTAAATTCATGATTACCAATCGTTCCCAAATCAAAATTTAAGCGGTTATATATCGTTGTTAACGGTTTGCTAGAGCGTAACTCAGATACTAAATAATTGCATAAAGGTGACCCTTGTAAGAAATCCCCGTTATCTATTTTGAAGTAAATATCGTCGTTTTTGCTTGATTGTTCGATAAGTTGATTAGCATATAATAAACCCATAGGTAACTGTTGATTCGTCTTTGAAAAATCAGTTGGGAATATGTAGCCGTGAACATCACTAACGATATAAAAGCTAAGTTGAGTCATAAGTACCATCCTTTCATTAATGACAGTGATTAATATTTATAATTATAAGGTATGCATGTTAATCAATCATTATTCGTTTTCAAAATAATTATATCTTTATATAGCAAAATTATAGTATAAAAGCTACACAGAATAGATTTAAAAAGAATTTTTAGGAATTATTTACAATATCTTAATGATATAAATAGATTTTATATAAATTTCACATTAATTAAATATTATTTGAATTAATATTGTGATAATCTTATATTGTCATATAAATTGACAAATTACACGATTTTATACATATCGAACGGGGGCAATACAGTTATGAAGCAAATGAAGTATCTTTTAGTGCTAGCTTTAACAGTTATTATTTTTGCGGCAGCATGTGGAAATAATAGCTCATTAGATAGCAACAACAAAAGTTCTGACAGCGGTTCTGATTCTGGTAAAGATGGTTACAAACCTAAAGAATTAACAGTGCAATTCGTGCCATCTCAAAACGCGGACACACTTGAAGCGAAAGCAAAGCCACTTGAAAAATTATTATCTAAAAAATTAGATATCCCAGTAAAAGTATCTGTATCAACTAACTACAATACAATCGTAGAAGCGATGAAGTCTAAAAAAGTAGATGTAGGTTTCTTACCTCCAACAGCTTACACTTTAGCACATGATCAAAAAGCAGCAGATTTATTGTTACAAGCTCAACGTTATGGCGTTAACAAAGATGGGTCTAACTCAGACAAATTAGTTAAAGATTATAAATCAGAAATTTTGGTCAAAAAAGATTCTGGAATTAAAGATTTAAAAGACTTAAAAGGTAAAAAAATCGCATTACAAGATGTAACGTCTACAGCAGGTTACACGTTCCCAATTGCGACACTTAAAGAAGCGACTGGCATTAACGCTACTAAAGATATGAAGATTGTAAATGTGAAAGGGCATGACCAAGCGGTTATTTCATTACTCAATGGTGATGTTGACGCGGCAGCAGTATTCCAAGATGCACGTAACATTGTTAAAAAAGATCAACCTAACGTATTTAAAGACACTAAGATTATTAAGTTAACAGAACCTATTCCAAATGACACAATCTCAGTTCGTCCAGATATGGATAAAGAATTCCAAGATAAACTTAAAAAAGCATTTAAAGATATCGCAAAAACAAAAGAAGGTCACAAAATCATCAGTGAAGTATATTCTCATGTAGGATACACAGATGCCAAAGATTCAGACTTTGATATTGTAAGAAAATATGAAAAACAAGTTCAAGATATGAAATAATATTAGAACATCATTAAACGAAATTGAAGTTTTAATATTATCACAATATATCTAAACTTAGACTAATGAACATTGTAGATTAATAAAAGCAAAGAGGAGCAAGGTCGAAAATAATATTTTTGAGGCTACTCAACAAATTCGCAGTAGCTGACTGAACTGAGATAGCTCTTAAATCTAGCTTTCTCAGTTCTTGTGTTCCTTGCGGGGGTAAGAAAACGAATTCGTTAACAATTCTGTCTCACGTCTTTCTTTGCAAAAATAAAGGGTGCTATTTAAATGAGTCAAATTGAATTTAAAGATGTCAATAAAGTTTATCCAAATGGGCATGTAGGACTAAAAGACATCAATTTGAATATTGAAAAGGGAGATTTCGCAGTTATCGTAGGCTTGTCAGGTGCAGGGAAATCAACGCTATTAAGATCAGTTAATCGACTTCATGATATAACATCTGGTGATATTCTTATTGAAGGTAAATCGATTACGAAAGCTAAAGGTAATGATCTACTAATGATGCGCCGTAATATTGGGATGATCTTCCAACATTTTAATCTTGTAAAACGATCATCTGTATTACGCAATGTGTTAAGTGGACGAGTAGGCTATCATCCAACTTGGAAGATGGTGTTAGGTCTTTTTCCAAAAGAAGATAAAGTAAAAGCCATGGATGCTTTAGAGCGAGTGAATATTCTGGATAAATACGACCAACGTTCTGATGAATTGTCTGGTGGTCAACAACAACGTATTTCAATTGCTCGTGCATTAGCACAAGAACCAGCAATTATTTTAGCTGATGAACCTGTAGCATCTTTGGATCCTCTAACAACAAAACAAGTGATGGATGATTTAAAGAAGATAAATGAAGAATTAGGTATTACGATTCTTATTAACTTGCATTTTGTAGATTTAGCACTTGAATACGGTACGCGTATTATAGGGCTTCGTGCTGGTGAACTTGTATTCGATGGCCCTGCAAGTGAAGCAACTGAAGAAGTGTTTAATGATATTTACGGTCGTAAACTTAAAGATGATGAGAAGCTAGGGGTTGAATAATATGACGACACCTACAACGAGTAAATATGATGAATATTTGAATAAAAAGTTTTCGCTTAAAACGAGTTTTACTATTTTTCTAGTATTAGCTTTAATAATATGGAGTTTCTTATATACTGGCTTTAGTTTTGCCGATTTAATGGTAGGTTTACCTCAAATTGGTTCATTCTTTGGACAAATGGTACCGCCAGACTGGGCATATATACATACAATATTGAAACCTATGTTAGATACCATTCGCATGGCTATTGTTGGGACATTTCTAGGCGCGATTGTATCTATCCCAATTGCTTTAATCTGTGCAAGTAATATTGTTAAAACGAAATGGATTTCAATTCCCGCTCGTTTTATTTTAAATATTGTGCGTACGATACCAGATTTATTACTAGCAGCTATATTTGTAGCTGTCTTTGGTATTGGTCAAATTCCAGGTGTATTAGCACTATTTATCTTAACTATTTGTGTTATTGCAAAGTTATTATATGAAGCACTTGAAACCATAGATCCAGGACCAATGGAAGCCATGACGGCAGTTGGGGCAAATAAAACGAAATGGATT
The DNA here is from genome assembly GCF_001808125.1 of Staphylococcus sp. HMSC14D10. NCBI lineage: Bacteria > Bacillati > Bacillota > Bacilli > Caryophanales > Staphylococcaceae > Staphylococcus > Staphylococcus sp. HMSC14D10. Next base: position 185,046 of record NZ_KV792237.1, read on the forward strand.
GTCTTCGGCGTTGTGCCACAAATATTATCAACTTTCTTCTCATATGTGTTGTTCGCTTTTGAAATTAACATTCGTGCTTCAGCGGTACTTGGTCTTGTAGGCGCTGGCGGTATTGGATTGTTCTATGATTCTACTTTAGGCTTATTCCAATATCCTAAAACTGCGATGATTATTCTATTTACATTAGTTATTGTTGTCATAATTGACTATGTAAGCTCGAAAGTGAGGGAACAACTCGCATGACACAAAATAAAGATAATTTAGAACAAAAGTTTCCTATTAAATCAAAAAAGCATAAGCAAAAAGTAATTAAAAATTGGATGATTGCAATTGTTGTTTTGGCTATTATTGCATGGGGTTTTGTAGGAATGCCCGCATTAGAATTAAAATTCAAATCCATTGAAATTTTAAAATCTATTTTTCACGGACTTTTTCATCCGGATTGGGGTTATGTATATATTCCTGCTGGTGAAGATTTATTACGTGGATTACTTGAAACGTTTGCGATTGCGGTGATTGGTACGTTTATTGCAGCTATTATCTGTATTCCATTTGCCTTTCTAGGTGCACAGAATTTAATCAAAATTCGTCCAGTAACCGGTATCACTAAATTTATATTAAGTGTGATACGTGTATTTCCAGAGATTGTTATGGCTCTAATTTTCATTAAAGCGGTTGGTCCGGGGTCATTTTCAGGTGTACTAGCTTTAGGTATACATTCAGTAGGGATGCTAGGAAAATTATTCGTTGAAGATATTGAAAGGTTAGATTTCACGTCAGTCGAAGCATTGAAAGCAAGTGGTGCTAACAAGACGAAAACTTTGATCTTTGCAGTTATACCACAGATATTACCATCATTTTTATCGCTTGTGTTATATCGCTTTGAATTGAATTTACGTTCTGCCTCGATTCTAGGACTTATCGGTGCTGGAGGTATCGGTACACCATTAATTTTTGCACTTCAAACACGTTCTTGGGACAGGGTAGGTATCATATTAATCGGATTAGTTATTATGGTAGCAATTGTTGACTTAATTTCAGGAGCAATACGTAAGCGAATTGTATAGATGAGAGAGTCGAGTAAATATTAAAGTATATTTAATCGGCTCGATACTCTAAATGTTTAAAATATACCATGGGGATAGGACAATGCATTTGATATGAGTGGCGTCCCATTACCATGGTTTATTTTTTATGTTTTAAAAACCCTATGTAAAGTGTTTTCAAAAATGATTTTGACTTCATTGTAGGAATGACGAACCTTTTTGACATCGCAGCATAAGCATCACGTTTGTCAGCATTATAACCTTGTCGATGAATTACAGCATTGTGTTCTAACTGCTTTGAAATGTTATTGCATTAAGATATAAATTTTAAGCATTCATTCACTAATTTATTTGCCATAGTTATGTCTCACATTTCTACAAAATTATAAACTATCCGAAACTTACAGAGTTGTAATTTTGGACGCTTTTCCTAAAAGTCTCCTATTTTATATGTTTATATATAAGTGAGGTGAGTAAATATGGAAAATGTAAATAGTAATAAATATAGAAACGATGAATTCTATGGTAGTAGAAATGAAAATATTGCATCATCTATAAGTTATTTAAGTGTGTTTTTTGCACCGATACTATTACCTATTGTAATGTGGATTATCGCTGACAAATCTGTATCAACTCATGCACGTAAAGCTTTATTTAACCATATACTTACTTGGGTTTGCTTTACATTAGCGCCATTAGCATTGATGCTATCTGCTAGTGTTATGGGCAATGCATCAACTAATACAGAAAGCTGGATTGTATTTGGCTCATGGACAATTGCAGTTGTATTGGTGGTAGTAGGCGTTTATTTGTTCATTAAAAATATTATTAGAGGCATTAAATTATTATTAGTTTAGAAGTTATAAAAAAGAGGCTATCGCTTATAGGTTAATACACCTTTAATGATAGCCTCTTCATTTTCATATGCATAAAAGAAATGCTCTAGTAATAAAAGTAACAGATAATTAGAAAAATATAGTTATTGCTTATTTCGAAAATTTACGTCTGAGACTAATGACACCTACGCCTAATATGAAAGCTATAAAACTGTAAACAAACGTTGTCGTTGAGGCGCGTTCACCTGTCATAGGTAATTCGTGATGTAATGAAGTTTGACTCGTTTCTTGAGAACGAGTTGCTTGTTTACTAAGTGTCGAATTCATTTGTGATTTTGGTGATTGATCTTGTTGTTTAACTAAATGATGCTTTTCAGCATAGCCATTGAATCCCATGTCATTATCTTCAGCTTGGTGTTTAGTAGGATCTTGTTGAGAATTAGACTTAGATGTTTGTTTAACTAGACCATTTTGCTCAGCATAGCCATTGAATCCCATGTCATTATCTTCAGCTTGGTGTTTAGTAGGATCTTGTTGAGAGTTAGACTTAGATGTTTGTTTAACTAGACCGTTTTGCTCGACATAACCATTGAATCCCATGTCATTATCTTCAGCTTGGTGTTTAGTAGGATCTTGTTGAGAATTAGACTTAGATGTTTGTTTAACTAGACCATTTTGCTCAGCATAGCCATTGAATCCCATGTCGTTATCTTCAGCTTGGTGTTTAGTAGCGTCATTATTGTTAATTACATCATGATTGAACCCAGGATCAGTATCGTTATTGTCATCAACATCGTGGTTAAATCCAGGATCTACATTGTTGTTATTATCTTGGGATGTAATTGGTTGACCATTGTTATCATGGTTGAACGCTTGGTCAATGTTATTTGTTGCTGCAAAAGCATGGCCGTGTGACATAAGTAATAGTGATGATGTTACCAATGTTGTTCCAAAAGCATATTTAAAACGTCTTTTAATCAATTTATTCACTCCTTAGTAAAAAGCATTCTTCATACATAAAGATGATTATTTAATAATTAAAAATATCATAAATATGTATATTTATAACTTAACATAATAATTTAAACCTTAATATCTTCTATCAACTGAATGACAGTTTTGTCATACATTTATTTAAGACAAGCGTAAGCTATTATATAATCAACTTTTTGAAACTAAGAGAGGGTGTTTTAATGCAATTACGCAAAGTTACAGAAGAAGACTTGTTCTCACTTATTAAACTTGAAAATGAGAGCTTTACGCCAGATGAAGCGGCAACGCCAAAAACTTTGAAACAGAGAATCAATAAAATACCTGATACATTCATTATCGCTGAAAAGGAAGGACGCATAATCGGATATATTAATGGACCTGTAATTAATCAACGATATATAACCGACGACTTATTTGAAGAGATTCAATCCAACCCTAACAGTGGTGGTTATCTTAGTGTATTAGGTCTAGTCGTTAACAAAGATTATCAAGGACAAGGGATTGCGGGCAAACTGTTAGAGCAATTTGAGAAACTGGCGAAGCAACAATTAAGATGCGGTGTGACACTCACATGTCGAGAAGCTTTAGTGTCATTGTATGAACGTTATGGCTACAACAATGAGGGAGAGTCAACCTCACAACATGCTGGTATAAAGTGGTATAACATGGTTAAAGAAGTGTAAGGATAAGGTTGAGACGAATACGTTTCAACCTTAAATCTATATTATGTTTAATTTATTTCTTGAGTGTTCTAACATTTTTTATTCTCACATTTTAAATAGATATTTCCCTCTTTGGACATTCACTCCAGTAATTAAATAATACTTTCTTCTTAAAGCTTTTTGATTAATTTTTAAATTTCAATTTTAAAAGTATAAGAAAACTATATTTTAATAAGAGGAAACTAGTTCTATTTCAACTTAAATATTCTGTATTCAATAATAATTCTTCAATACATTCTTATTTTAAATACGATGAATAAAATTAGGATAGTTACAAAATTGTTATATAGTTTAATTCTATGTATTTACATGCAGTTTAATGAATTTTAACCCTAATCATTGAAGTGGTTATGTTTATTGGTTGAGGTTATTTTTGCCATTATATCTTATTAAATCAAGCTTCATATACGTATTGCAAGATTAACACTAAAATCAATTTTGAATAGATGATTGAATGTTATTGAGTTTTGTGCAATGAAACCTAGAAAAACTATATATATATAGATGTTCTAATTCTGTTGCAATTTACATGTAAAGTGAATTATAATGATGTACATTCAAATTAATTGTGGTCAATTAGTCAATTGGGAAGTAAGTGTAATTTATTTGAAATATTTGATGAAGCATCACAAAAACTTCAACAATCACTTCAATTTGCAGGATTTAAACATGAGACCATTGTAATGGATGATGACGGTTTTTTACCCGATAACGTCATGACGCCGTATCAATTTTTTGCAAATTATAAACGAAACGATGACGATAAACCAGCTTTTTTAATGAGGTTCAAGTGCCACCATTATGGGAAATTAAAGGTAATTATAATCATGCAGAAATTATAGATAATGGTAATGTAAGAGGGCGAATATTTTATCGCGAGCATTTTAAAAATCGAATTGTGAGTTTTGTGGAGTGGTTTGATACAAAGGACCGTTTGCGTTCGGTCGATTTTTATAACAAAGATGGATTTAAATTTGCGGAAACGGTATATGATTTAAATAAAAAGCCCATCTTGAAGACTTACGTCGATCGTCAAGGGAAAGAAGTATTATATGAAAACTTTGTCACAAAAGATATTATATTAGATTGGCAAGGTCAATCGCATTTCTTTGCGTCAAAACAAGACTTCATTAGCTTCTATTTAGACTAAATAGATGTTGATACTTCAACTGTCTTCATCAATTCATTGGCAACACCATTTTTCGTGTTATATCAATCGAATCATATGTCGAATGCAGTGTTATTCTGGCAAGAACAAAGTCATAGTAATGTCCCGGGAAATATGAAGTTATTGTTAGATAAAGAGACGCTGAATTCAAAAGTAATTATCCCAGATAGTGCAGAATTTGAGGCTATTACATCAAATGTTGAGGCGCAGTATCGTCCTTTCATCAGTCAATTGGGCTACTTGTATGATTATCAGAAGTCTAATAATTATAACAAGCAAGTACTTAATTTAACGAATTCTGATGATCTTCCCAATTTAGAAGAAATTATACGACAGTGTGAAGATTATGAATTTCATATTGGTGCTATTACCGAAATGTCAGCTAAATTAATGGGCTTGGGTAAATATGATAACGTTAAACTTTATCCAACAATCACCCAAGCGAAGATTGATCAATTATTCCAAACATGTGATGTTTATTTAGATATCAATAAAGGTGGAGAAATCGTTAATGCTATTGAACGTGCAATGCTCCATAATCAATTAATTTTGGCTTATGATGAAACTGCGCATCGTCGTTCATTTATTGCTAAAAAGAATATTGCAAAGCAAGACGAACCTCAACAATTAATTGATATATTAAATGAAATTGTTAAGGAACCAAGTGTATTTAAAGAGCGAGTCAATGCACAACAAGAACAGAATAATCGTATTGAAGAAACTACGTTTAAAAATGTCATTACGAATGCGTTAAATCATTAAATGAGGATAATAAAGCTTTTGAGATAAATGAAGACTTACAAAAAGTCTACTTTTATTCAAAAGCTTTTTTGTTTTGTAAAGGTATTCTTAGATAGATGATTACTCAAATAAGTTGATACGCGTTCCTGGTGTGTCATAGCACTTAGGTTCATCATTCCACTTTAGTTGGGATGCTCCCCTAGGAGTCTTCGCAACTATGTTTCGTAATCTATCTTAGAACTACACACGAAAGAATGTGAACGCTTATGTTTCTTATGTAGTTTTAATTTAAAACAATTTTTAAGAAAGTATATCTAGTTTTAACAAATAAATGATTTATATAAATAATTACTCTCTGTTGTTTTCAATAGTGATTATAGTACCGTTAGAATCAGATTTAATATTTAATTTTAAAGAGAATCTTTCGCAAATATCTTTAATAATAGTTAAACCTTTAGATTTAGTAGACATATCATTAAAGCCAATACCATTATCCTGAATAGTAATATAATCCTCGTTTAGAAAAATGGTAATACGCGATGAATCAGAATGTTTATAAATATTAGAAATAATGTTATCAAATAAGCGCTCATACCATAATTGGTCACCAAGCCAATAAATAGGGTTACCTTCAACATTTAGAATGGTTAGAATGTTCTTTGAATCTAATAGATAGTGCCATTTATCAATTGTTGTGTTTATACATGCTTGTATATCAACTTGGTGGTTAAACGTATAAAATCTAGAAATATCATCTTTGTTAGGTAATGCTTTAATTAAATTAGAAATATAGTTTATCTTTTCATAAGATAACTCTATATCATTATCATTAATTTGGTATTGAAATCCGAGTTGGTATAACTCTAAATTTAATGCAGTTAGAGGCGTATTAATATCATGGGCAAGTTGATTAATGTAATTTTGTTCTTGCTTTTTGTTTTCGATGATTTCTAACTCTCTATATCTTAGTCTGTCTATTAAGATATTTATAGATTGGCCAACTTCATCAATTTCGTCATTTATATGAGTAGGTATGTCTAATTTATTAGGTAATTTGTCACTATTAGCAATGTCTAATAATTTATCATTAAGTAAACGTAAACGATCCACAATTTTATATACATAGCGTGAAGCAATAATAACTAAAGTAATTAGAATTAAGAAGAAAAAGATATAAAAAATTATTGTAAGACCACTGGATTTAAAATTTAAACCGATTGGATAACCCAAGACTTTTTCAATAAATAGAATACATAGTAGTATCATACTATTGATAGCTAAAAAAACTAGAGGTATCGATAATAAACCCAATCCCATGAACATATAGTATTTTTTTAATAGTCTCATAAATTAGCCCCCATTTAATCTATAACCAATACCATAAATTGTCTCAATAATTGTTCCAGAATCTAATAACTTAGTTCTTAATTTTTTTACATAAGCGTTCAAAGTATTTTCAGAAGCGGATTCAAATTGCCAAACGTAATCAATAATTTGATCCTTAGTTAAAATCAAATCTCTGTTTTCATACATATAGAAAAATAATCGACGTTCCGTTTTAGTTAAAGATAATTGCTTTCCATCATTAGATTTGATTATCTTGTCTTTAGCATTAACTTTAAACTCATAAAATTGAGCCTCTTTATCAGCATAATGGATAGTTAAAAGATTATTAATCCTAGAAATAAGTTCTCTCGGATTGAAAGGTTTGGTAAGGTAATCATCGCCATTATTCAAACCTTTAACTTTAGAATCGATATCAACTCTTGCTGATAAATAAATAATAGGTATAGTAGAAATGCTTCTTATCCCATCAGTGATAGACAAACCATCATTATTGGGTAACATAATATCCATAATAATGATATGAACGTCATTCAATACGTTAAAAACGCTATCTCCAGTTCTATCTAATGTCACCTGTGCACCTTTTTGTTGTAATATTTGTTTTAAATTTTTAGCGATGGTTTCATCGTCTTCTACTAATAAAATATGAAACCCCTCCATATATTTCACCTCCATGTTTTATTAATTAATTAATATAAATGTTGGTATATAGAATAGCACGTATAAACCAAAGAATAATACGGGAATTTTAAATGTAGGAGAATAATCTTTATCTCTTAACCATGAAAGTATTTCGTATATTCCTGTTAAAAAAGCTACTGCTAAACTCCCCATTGAAATGAGTAATAATACTGATGATATGATACCAGTCATTCATATGCACTCCTTTATCTGAATTTGTAATTCCAGTTTAAAAACTAATTCTGAAAAAGTTATGAATAATTCGTATTATCTTCTTAAATTCATATAAAAGAGTATGAAAGGTTGGGATAACAATTAATTATTTATGTCACTAAAAAATTTAAATCAAGTATAAAAAAATATATGTAAATAGTATCTTTTCAATTTACAAAAAGATGAGGAGGCTAATATGAAAAGATTATTTTTTATAAGTATTATATTTTTAGTATTTTTAGGAAGATGTTCCTTCAGTGACAACAAAGATAAAGCAGAAGGTGAAAAAGCCAATAACAAGGCTAAAGCTACAGACAAAATGAAAAAATTTAAAATAGGTCAAGTCGTGGATGATGACGGTGTAGATATTAAAGTAGTTAAAGTAGAATTCGTAGATAACCATGATGAGTATAGTGCGCCTGTAAATGGCAAAGCCTTGAGAGTATACATAAAGTTTAGAAATAATAACGATGATCAAGTTTTAATGGATAATACTGATTTCAGTATGAAAGTAAATAACGAGAATTATGAAGAATGGTATGGTAGTGAAGATATGCATGAAGGATTTAGCCACCAATTAAATCAGCATAACACTGCATCAGGCTACATTACTTATGATGTACCGGATAGTGATCATTATACTTTAGAATTAGATACCGTACCTAATTTCAACAAAGTTAGGGCACAATGGATTATTAATAAATCAGAAATTAAGAATTTAAATGTCACTAAAGATACTTCGGCTAGCTCAACTACAGATGTTGAGGACGAATCAGATACAACATCTTCTAGTAAAAAAGAAAATGATGATTCTGATCAAGCGGGCTTGGGCGTGACATATCCTGCTTATATGTATAATGCTTTAGTAGATGAATATAATTCACTCACTGATGGTGAAAAGATGAACCATGTATCTAAAGATGTGTTAGAAATTGAGTATAATCAATTAGAAGATCGTGTAGAAGCATTGTATGAGAAAGAAAATGCTAAAGCGAAAAAGAATACGAAAAAGCAATGCAAGATTATGAAGACCAATTGGCTCAAGAAGAATATGAACAACAACAAGCAGAATAAGCTGAAAATGAAGCATCTGAATCTGATGACATTTCAAATGGTCCTGGTTCTGATGATTCATCATTAGACAGTGGAACAGAAGATACAGAAGATACTTCTTCTGAAGATGACGCAGCATAGAAAAGGAGACAACAATGGAACATAATTATATGAATGAACCTAAGCCAACTAACAGAATTATTGAAATGATTCTTGGAATAACAGGAAATATATTTGGAATTATTGGTGGATTGATTGCACTAATTCTAACAAACTATGATAAAAGTTATGGTTCAGAACTAGTTGGATTAATGACTATTGTGGCAACCAGCTCTATTATTTTATCAGCAATAACTTTAACATTAAGCTGTTTAATTAATAAAAGACGTGTTTTAATTAGTATTATACTTATTGTTGCTGCAATAATTCATATATATTAGGATTTTTTGGTTATTTATCAGGTATTCTAATCCTCGTTGCTGGAATTATCGCATTAGTTAGGAAATAATTTGATAGAATAGAAGGAACTATGACAAAGTTCCTTTTATTTTTTTAATTATGATTCGAAATGAGGTGTTAAAGATGGAAATTGTGTACATTGCAGGTGGATGCTTATGGGGAGTTCAAGCGTTTATAAAAACATTGCCAGGTGTCTTATCGACTGAAGCGGGACGTGCAAATGGGATATCTGAAACACTTAGTGACAAATATGACGGCTATGCAGAATGTGTCAAAACGACATTCGACCCTATGCAGACATCAATTACTGACTTAATGAATTATCTTTTTGAGATTATAGATCCATATAGTATTAACAAACAAGGTGTTGATGAAGGACCCAAATATCGTACAGGTATTTATAGTGATGAACGAAAGCATCTTGAAGAAGCACGCGACTTCATCTCAAAACGACCTGATAAAGAGCGAATTGCCGTAGAAGTGTTACCTTTAAATAATTACGTTGCAAGTGCTGAGGAACATCAAGACAGACTCGATAAACATCCAGAGGATATCTCATACTGTCATGTTACGCCTGACATGTTGAAAAAATATCTTTGAAAAATATGAGCTGTTACAATAATCACTATTTTGTGTAGGTTAGTTCGAAACAATGTCATTAAGAATACGTATATCCAGACAAATTTGGTCAATACAGTACTATAGAAAGTAATTAAATTATAAAAGAAAGAAGCGATAGTAATGACAATTTTACTTACAGGCGCAACCGGGCATCTTGGGTCACATATCATTGAACATGCAGTTAAAGAACAGGTGTCTGATTTTAATATTGGGATACGTAATCCAGATAAAATGCCATCACACTGGAAAGATAAAGTAGGCGTTAGAGAATTAGATTATTTTAATGAGGAAAGTATGGTTCGTGCATTCAAAGGTATTGATACGGTTATATTTATTCCGAGTATCATTCATCCGTCATTTAAGCGACTCCCAGAAGTGGAGAATTTAGTTAGTGCAGCTCATAAAGCACATGTCTCACATATTATGTTTATTGGATACTATGCAGATCAACATAATAATCCTTTCCATATGAGTCCATACTTTGGCTACGCTGAACGTTTACTTGCATCTAGTGGTCTTAAATATACTTATGTCAGAATGGCGATGTATATGGATCCATTGAAACCTTATTTACCAGAACTTGCAGATATGCGGAAACTCATTTATCCAGCGGGTGATGGCCGTATTAATTATATTTCTAGAGATGATATTGCTAGAGGTATCGTAGCATTATTACAACAACCAGATAAATTTGGACACAGATATTTACTATCTGGCTATAGTTATTCTATGACAGAATTAGCAGCAATTTTGTCTGAAGCAGCAGGTTCTAAGATTGAATATAGTCCTGTTTCTTTGGAAAAGTTCTCAGAAATGTATGATGAACCTAAAGGGTTTGGTGCATTGCTTGCATCAATGTACGAAGCAAGTGCAAGAGGGTTACTTGATCAACATTCAAATGATTTTGAACAATTAGTGCATGATAAACCACAAACTTTCCCAGAATTTTTAAAAAAGTGAACAATAAAAAATAGGACGTGTGATGATAGTCATCGCACGTCCTACTCTTATATTATAAAGTTTAACGATATTATTTGTTATCGCAATCGAAAGTATCAGCAAAGCTTAATGCAGCTAAACCTAATAAGTCTAAAGCGTGTTGAGCGCCTTCTTTACCATGTCCAGCTTCAAAGTGTTTGTAAGCAGCAACGCCTAATACACCGAAAGTAGCAATTGAACCTAAACGAGATAAGTTTTTGTTTAAGAAACTAGCAGCATAAAAAGCAGCGGCAGCAGCTTCTACTGTACCAGCTAATTTAACTGAGCTTTCTGGTAAGCCGAATACATTTTGGAATGTATCTTTCATTTCTTGGTCACCTTTTAATTTAGGTTTTGAAGCAGTGTATAATTCTTTAGCAAGTTTTAAGTTTGCAGCATAACGTAAAATCATAATTTAAAAAATCTCCTTTTTATTTGTTTTCAAAATATTTATCAACAATAGGTTTAACGCGTTCGCCAAATAGACGGATTGATTTCATTACATACTCATGAGGCATTGAACCTACAGGTGTATGAATCATAAAACGGTTAAGACCTAACGTTTCAACAGTTTCAATAATTTTTTGGGCAACTGTCTCAGGACTACCCAGATAGATTGCGCCCTGACTTCCTACTTCTCTTTCAAACATACTCTCGTCAAAGCTAGGCCATCCACGTTCACGACCTAAAATATCATGGTGTGCTTTTAAAGAAGGGAAGAATTCTTTCTTAGCGTCCTCGTCTGTTTCAGCGATGTATCCCCATGAGTGTACCGATACGGATAATTCGTCTGGATTATGACCGTAAGATTCTGCGACAGATTTATAAATCTCAATATGGCGTGTAAATCGTCTAGGATTACCACCAATAATCGCATACGTTATTGGTAACCCAAAGGCGCCAGCTCTTAATGATGATTCAGGTGTACCACCAGTTGCTATGGAAATAGGTAACTTACCATGTTCGACACGTGGATAAATACCTGTTGGGTCGAAACTTGGACGTAATTTACCATCCCAACTTACAACTTCATGTTCGTTGATTTTTAGTAATAATTGCAACTTTTCATTAAATAGGTCTTCGTAGTCATTTAAATTATAACCGAATAATGGAAAAGATTCGATGAATGACCCTCGTCCAATCATAATTTCAGCACGTCCATTAGATACGGCGTCTAATGTCGCATATCGTTGATACACACGTACTGGGTCATCTGATGATAACACAGTTACTGCAGATGACAATTTAATATGCTCAGTACTTGATGCTGCAACAGCAAGTACGGTCACTGGATCTGATACAGCATAATCAGGACGATGATGTTCACCTAATCCATATATATCTAATCCTAATTGATCAGCTAGTTCAATTTCTTCTACAATATCGCGAATTCTCTGAGCATTTGAAACAGCAGCTTGTGTACCATCAGGCATAACCATATCTCCATTATCTGCAAATGAAGTCAATCCTAATTCTATTTTCAACACGTCACCTTCATTGGTATAAATTTTATACTAGAATTGTAGTCCTTATTTTAAGATTAGTCAATAGAAATGCTTCGAATTAGAGATTTTTATTTTAAAAAGCGAATATGTGATTTTTAAATGAAAGAACTTTAAAAGTATTTTGTCAATTTCAAATAGTCTTTTGGAAAATAGGTGAAAGTGTCATAATAGGAATGTTGTAGAAAATAAAAAGAAGGGAGAAGCAAATGTCTATCCAAAAAACAATGAATTATAACAAAATAACAACCATATTCTTTATTGCAGGAATTATAGTAATGAGCAGTTTATATACGGCAATTCCATTAACTGCAGAGTTTGCTAAAGACTTTAAAATTCCACAATCAGTTGCAACTTTAAATGGTGTTGCATTTTCCGTTACATATTCAGTAAGTTGTTTGTTTTATGGGACTATTTCAGAAAAATATGGGAGAATTCGCACCATATTATTTGGAATTTGTGGGCTTGTAATGATTTGTATGGTTATAGGTTTTGTACATTCTTTCGCAATACTGGTCGTTTTAAGAGCGATACAAGGTATATTTGCTGCTGCCTTTTCACCAGTATCTATCACATACGTGACAGAAACTTATTCACCGGTCAAACGTATGACTGCGATTAGTTTCATCAGTACGAGTTTCATGTTATCAGGGATTATTGGTCAAAATTTAAGTGAGATCATAGTAGGTTTTTCAAATTGGCATATGGTTTATTTCACTTTAACGGTGCTATATATCATCTTAGCTTTCGTTATTCATAGACAAATTCCTGAAAGTCCTGTGAAGAACCCCAACATCCAATTACTTAAATTCTTTAATAATTTTAGTGATTTTAAAACGAATAAAGCCGTGCTCTTATGCTATGGGGTGTCGCTAACATTGTTGACGATGTTTATTAGTATGTATACAGTGTTTAATCATTACGTCACTTCCGATACAATTGGTGGGGATGAAACAACTGGGATTAATGCTAAACTGTTTGGTATTATTGGTATGTTGTTGTCCCTAATTGCAGGACGAATCAGTGATCGCATAGGTGTTAAAAATCTTATTTTAAGTTCATTAGTTGTGAGTACAGTAGCACTTATCTTAATGTCTGTAACAACAAACATCGTGTTACTAATTATTTGGAGTGTGCTGTTTGTAAGTGGTATCGCCTTCGCAATTCCATCAACAATTTCTAAAGTAGGCTTAACTGTTCGAGGTAACCAAGGGTTCTTCTTATCAGTAAACACATTTATTTTATTCTTAGGTACTGCGATTGCACCTATTCTAAGCATTGTCTTAAATACGATTTCAAGTTTCACAGTACAATTTAACATTATAGCTATGATTGGTATTATCGCTATTATGATTGCACTATGCATGCCACGTAGGAAATATTAATTGAGGTAACCAATTTCTAATTAAATTTAGTGAATTAGGTTATAACGTAATAAGAGGTGGTTTCAGTGGATAAATCATTAATGATTTCAAACGCATTAAATCTTATTTTGATTATAGTACTCATTATATTTAATATGATTAATATAGGTATTTGGCCAATGGTCATTCTAGCATTATTAATCATAGCTAATAGTATTTTTATGGTTTACAAGACAGTAGACGTTAAAAAACGCAAATGACAAAAAAGCAATCTCACTCTTAATTTATGTGAGATTGCTTTTATTTATCATAACAATATAATGACGTTTCAAGCACATTATTTAATGTTTCAAACACTTCTTCAACTGTATAGTTATAGTCATTTTCTACCCAACGTCGTAGTACTTCTATTACGCCACTACTGTAAAAATCAGCTACAATTTCAGGATGTTTACTTTCTCTAATCTTTTGCGCTAAGGGGGCGCGCTTACGAGTTGAGTTATTTAACATCATTTCGCGACTCACATTCGTTAAACTTCTAAATACATCTGCCTGTCGAGACGAAACTAATAGATGTTTGAAAATCTTTTTATTATTACCAATGTAATAGATAAAGTCTTCAAATGATTCAGGGGTTGTAATGTCTGCTGATGTGTCATCTTTAGCTATAATTTGTTGTGTAATAAAGTCAGGTAAAGTGTAGAGTAATTCATATTTATCTTGGAAGTATCTGTAGAACGTACTGCGGTTGATTTCTGCAATATCACATATTTTTTGAACCGTGATTTCATCAAAATGATAGTCATGTAAAAGTATAAACACTGTTTCATGAATATGTTTAATCATACGTTTTTGATTTGCTGACGGCATTATCTGATTCTCCTATATATTTAATCTAGTCAGATAGCCTGACGTAATAAGAGTAATTTATCACAATAAAGTTGATTTTTCCAAACATAACAACTGATACCACGTTTAAATTTGTTTATAAAAAAAGAGTAAATGAGTTATTTGAAACGTTTAATACTATAAGAGCGATATAAAAAGAGAGAGCGAAACTGAGTTTAGTTTCACTCCCTCGCAATAATAGCTACGATTGAGAAGAGATTGTCTTAAGCGCCTTCTCAACTCGGTTTGCTACTGTAAATTTGCATTATAAGTTTTAAATATGCTGCACCAAACGAGCATATGCTTTATTTGTCTTTCTTAACTATGCAATTAGTTAGTCTCAATACCTTCTAACCATTCATCTACTTTATTATCATTATCATCCACATAGTCTTTAGCTACTTGTTCTGGACTTTTGTTATCAACAAAGATTTTTTTAGCTAATTTGTCTTCTTCAGATTTACTCCAATCATCTGCCATACGTGTTGCAATTGTGTATGCAGCTGGATGTGCTTCTTTAAAGTCTTTGTTAAATACTAAGTCAATATGTTGATTATTATTACCATAAATGTTGTCTGGATCTTTCAACATTTTAACGTCTAATTCTTTAGAGAACCAGCTAGGTTCCATTGATGTGAAGACGATAGGTTCTTGTTGTTTAAAAGCAGATTGAATTTTCTTGAATTGGTCTTGGTCAGAACTTTCTTTCAAGCTATATTTATCCAAGTTGTCACTATCAAGTTCATCTTTAGTTTCTTGCATAACGCCATTACGTGCGTCTGTGCCTTGAATTGTCCAATCTACAGATTTTCCGAAGTCACTGTTTTTTAAGTCACTAATTGAGTCGACATCTTGCACGTACTTAGGTACGGCTAAACCTACTTTTGCGTTATCAATTAAATGTTTATCATCATAAATTGTTAATTTACTTTTGAACTTATCGTAGTAACTTTTATCAGTAGTAGGGAAGATACCTGATGCATGGAATGAATCAGAGTTCTCTGATACAGTAGCATATAACGGGCCACTTGCTGTTACTGGTGTAGTTGTTACATCATAACCTGCTTTTTTCAAAACCTCTGCTATAACTAGTGAACGTGGTGTTGAATTATCACTCGCGATATAAGGTATTTCGATTTCTTTATTACCAAGTGATGTTTGACTATCGTCTGATGAACCACTACCGCTACCACTATTACCACAAGCACTTAACACTATGGCTAAGGCTAGTGTGGCTAGCAGTCCTAAGAATTTCGAACTACGTCGTTTTAACATAACGTGTTTCCTCCTTTTTAATATTAGTCTCTAAGTTCGTCATCATGACGATGTTGAGATGATCGGTTATATCTATCGTAAACACCTTTGTTGTTTTCACGAGCGTATAACATTAATGCTTTGAATAATACATCTTGATCAATATTGCTATCAGTTAATTCTTTGTATAAGTTTGTTGTTTTATCGAAATTTGAATCATGATAATCATCGTTATCATTGTGTTGATCATGATTGTTATGACGATAATCATCGTTTCTATCGTAATTGTTTTGATAGTGTCGATCATTATAATTACGTTCATCATGGTGAGTATGGTCGCCATCTTGAGTATAAAGTGATTCATAGTCTATATCATCACGTTGATTATCATAGTAGTGTTGGCGATGATGCTGGTCATGATGATTATCTAAATGCACAGAACGGTTATAATCTTCGTCATTATAATTACGATTGTGGTTACGTTTGTCATTTTGATAAACATAGTTATCTTTGTTTTGTCTAGAGTATTCATTATTTTTATCGTTGACATGACCTTTTTCAGAAGATGTGTCGTGATGATTATCTTCTTCTAAAGCTTTACCTTCAACGTCAACGTTTGGCAATACTGCACCTAACCATTTAGGAAGGTACCAAGAAGCTTTACCAAAGAGTTTCGTCAATGCTGGAATTAATGTCATACGTACGACGAATGCGTCGAATAACACACCGAAACCTAATGCGATACCCATTGACTTAATTGCACTGTCATCTTGGAAGACGAATGCGATGAATACACTGAACATAATAAGTGCAGCAGCTACGATAACAGGTCCACTTTCTTTGATACCTACACGGATTGAATGATCATTGTCGCCAGTCTTACTATATTCTTCATGTACACGTGTCATTAAGAAGAGCTCGTAGTCGATGGCAAGTCCGAATAACAATCCAATTGTGATTACTGGAAGGAATGCAAGTAATGGTCCTGTGTTTTCAATACCAAATAAGCTACCCATGAAGCCATGTTGAATGACTAATGTTGTAAAACCTAATGTAGCCATTAATGAAAGGATAAAGCCTAGTACTGCTTTTAATGGAACTAAGATTGAACGGAACACAATCATTAATAAGAAGAATGCTAATACAACGATAACGCCTGCAAATACTGGAATAGCGTTGTTTAGTTTTTCTGACATATCGATGTTAATAACACTTTGTCCTGAAATTTCAGTGTCATAGTCATATTTTTCTTGCGCTTGGCTATGATAATCACGTAAATCATATACTAGATTTTCTGTTGACTGTGAGTTCGGTCCTTTTTCAGGAATGATTGTGAATAATGCGTAATTGTTGTTGTCAGTTAGTTGTGCTTTTGAAACTGTATCAACATTATCAATGTCTTCTAAATCACTACGCATATTATTTAAGTCACGTTCGATAGTGCTTTTACTTCCACCATCTTTTGTATTTACTAACATGACAATTTGTCCGTTATAACCTTCGCCAAAATTATCTGAGATTAATTTATAGGCTTTGTATTCTGATGAGTCAGTTGGTTTTAAACTATCATCTGGAATACCTAAACGCATGTCACTGACTGGTATAGCAGCTAAAATTAAAATAATTAAACTTACAATAACAGCGATAACTGGCTTACCAACAATAAATTTTGCCCAAGGATGATCTTTAGGGTCTTTACTTTTAGATGGTTTATCTTTAATTTTAATACTTTTATGGAAGATACTGATTAGGGCAGGTAATAGTGTTAATCCTACTAATACTGCAAATAACACACTAATCGCTGAAGCGAATCCCATAACCGCTAAGAAGTCGATTCCTACAAGTGATAAACCACAAACAGCAATCATAACTGTAAGACCAGCGAATATTACAGCACTACCTGCTGTACCCACTGCTGTTGCGATAGCTTCTACAGTATCGACACCTTTTTTCTTAAGTTCTTTAAATCTAAATAGAATAAAGAGTGAGTAGTCAATACCAACAGCTAAACCTATCATTACAGCTAGTGTAAGAGTGAAGTTTGGAATATCAAAGATATATGTTAATAATGCGATGATACCAACACTTGAACCTAAACCGATGATTGCACTAATAATTGGCATACCAGCTGCGATAAGTGAACCAAAGGTAATAAGTAAGATTACGAATGCTACGACAATACCGACAATTTCTGATGTACCACCAGGTTCAGCATTCATAGCGCCACCTTGAGTTTTTTCAATTTGCACATTGTGGTTGTCAGTTACATCTTTTAATTCTTTGTCGATGATATGTTTAGAAGAATCTTTTAATCCAGTTTGTGGAACTACATAACTTACGTTAGCGATAGCGGTATCGCCTTCATCGTTAACTTGTCCACTGTCATATGGATTAGAGATATTTTGGATATAATCATCATTTTGTCTGATATTGTCTAAAGCATCTTCAATATCTTTCTTCGTATCTTTATTATTGAGTCCATCATTCTTATTAGAATGGAAGACTATTTTCATCGAGGCTTTCTCACTGTCCTGATGAAATTCTTTACTAATTTTATCGTTTGTGTCTAATGACTTAAGGCCGTTCATAGTGATGTCACTGTCAAACTTCGGTGAGTTTATCATTAATGGCATGATAATGACACCTAGTATAACAAGCCATCCTATAACACTTAGCCATTTGTTCTTAGCTATAAATTTTCCTAGTTTGTATAATAGCTTTGCCAAGACATTTCCCCCTATTTCATTAATTTATATCGCTTAAAGTATGGGTAATGTGTTGATGATTTGTGAGCAATTACATTAAATCGATACCTCAAATTAAGCATATTTAAAATGTTACATTTGATAATGTAACAAGTTATACCCACGTTCGGTACCATTAAAAGTTTTACGTCGTTGGAAAATGCAACACTTTGGAAAAATTGTTGGTGAAAATAGCGTGTATTAAGGGGATATATAAGAAAACAGGTAACCTCGTGATGATGGTATACCTGAAAATAATTTGGTATGTAGACTTGCGATGTAGTTAGTTCATTAAATAAAACAGGAGAAGTAATGCACCTATTAAGACAAAAATTACGCCAGGAATATAAATTTTTTCTCTGAGGTCAATGTCATGTTGGTATGCAACAAATCTACTAATACCGATTAAAATTAGACCTAAAAGTAATAAAATGATGGAAAGAACGAGCATTAACCGTACCTCCTAATCAAAAAAGTACAAATAGCAAATTGATTAATATGTATATCTTTCTTTCAAATCTATTATATTATGTAAGCGTATTTTTTTATAGCGATTTATTAATATATTGTAAAATTGTTATAACTTTTTGGAAAGTTTATTAACAAAATTTATACATTCTTAATATTTTATAAAGGTAATAATAAACTGACTTTTCAAACTATACGTATTTGAATTATTTTGAGAAAAGAAACAGAAAGTAACTGTAGAAGGACGGATAGTATTAAAGAGCAATCATGTTAATAAATATTTAATCAACGTGATTGCTCAAATTTGCAGGAACTATTTAGTGTTATATATTAATGTGATGAAATCTTGGATAATAGAAGTGAGATGTCTATCATTACGGTATATGAGTGAGATGTAACTTGTGGTTGGGGCATTAGGCAAAGTCTTACTAATAATGCTTGGATGATGACTTATAGCATTTTCACTGACTAAACTTAAGTAATTTGAATCTTTTATTGTTGTAAGGATACTGCTAATACTATTGGTTTCCATGTGAACGTCTAAGTTGATAAAGTTCTTGTTACGCCATTCGTCTATACTGTCTCGAGTTGCTCCGCTATTATGAATGATAAAACGGTAACTACTAATATCTTCTAAAGTAAGATGATCTTTTTGAGCAAGTGGGTGACGTTTGTCCATAGCAAGCACTAATGGATTTTCATGAAGACGTTTGACTTGTAGTTCACCCTCGTTAAAACCTTTTTCAGCTATGACAGCAATATCAATCTTACGGTCTTTAACTTTCTCGATAATAATTGGCGCAGTATCTACTGTTAAGTTAATATCTATATTTGGATGTTCATGCATATAGTTTTTAAATGTTGACGGTAAAATGCTATAGATTGGAGCGTGACTCGCACCAATTCTTAAAGTTCCTCGTTTAGATTGTTTGAAATCTTCCATCATATCTGTTGTTTCTTCTATTAAATTAAGCATTTTATTCGCATTCCGATAGAGTAATTCACCAGCTTCAGTGAGGTTGAAATGTTTACCTTTTTTGAAATATAGAGGTAACCCACATTCTTTGCTTAAGTTTTTCAAATGAAAAGTTACCGTTGGTTGTGTGATACCAAGTTTTTCAGCGACGGCGTTTTCGTTTTGTGCCTCAACGAAATGTTTAAAGATGAGTAATTGCTTTGTATTCATAAATTGATTTCCCCAAAATATATATTTTGTTTATACTATTTTCTATAATAAATAAAGAATTTTGAGGACACGTTAATAATTTGTTTAAAGTTAGTTAAACAGTGATTTTATATTAATATGCAATAAGTCGTAGGTTAGGAGAGAAGGAAGTATGAAAGAAAGGATACTTGTGGTTTCTGATATACACGGTCATCGGAAGGCACTCGTCACTCTTTTAAAGGCAGTTAATTTTAATGTGAGAAAAGATCAACTCGTTTTAATGGGAGATTATGTTAATAATGGACCCGATTCATTTGGGACTTTGAAGTTAGTGAAACGCTTAAAACGTCGAGGTGCACTTGCCTTGGCTGGCAATCATGAGATGCGTTGGTTAGAAAGTAAAGATAAAAAAAATCAAACGCTGGCACAAATTTTTAAGAGAATTGTCGACAATCGAGGTCATAGATAATTACATATTTGCGCATGCTGGTATAGATACGTCTAAACCTTTAAATAAACAGATTAAGGAATATACTACTGGTCATTATAACCATAATTTAAATAGAAACATCCCTAAAAATAAATATTTGATACATGGACATATTCCTAATTATCGCTATGGGTTAAAAAACGATGAATTATATAAAAAGAAAAATATACTAGATATTGATACAGGTGCTGGTCATAATAAATTCTTATCTCTTATTGATTTAACTAATGCGTACCAATACTCTGTTAAGGTTACAGATACTAAAAAAATCAACACTAAACGTATAAAATTATAAAAATCTATGACTGGTCAATGTTTGGAACCTTTAATTAATTTTCAAAAAACAGAAGTATAAGTTTTAAATTAAATGTTATATAATGAAGTGGAATATTAATAAAAAGGGTGATATGCGTGAAGAAGCTTAGACAACATTCTAAATTTAATTCGTATTTAAAAGTGTCATGTTCAGTGTTGTTAATGAGTGGAACATTAGTGGGTTATGGATTTACCAAAGATGGAGTTGCACAATCAAATGACCGCATCGACAACGTTTCAAGTGAAATGACATCTGTTCAAAATAAACTTGATAAAGCGATAGATAAAGCGAAAACAAAAATTGACCGTTTGAAGTACCTACAAGCCACTGATATTAAAAGTTATAAAGAAGATATTGAAGATGCACGTAATCAGTCTGAAATTGATCAAATTTTAAGGGATGCACAGGAAGAAGACCGTATATCAAATGAGGAAAGTACTAGAGAAACTGGTGAAAAAGCAAGCACTTCTAATGAATCTTCACTCTCAACTGCTGAGCAATCATCAACGAATGAAGGAGATAAGCTAGATGAATTAGATAAAATAATAGCCGATTTAGATTCTCTATCTGAAAAGGTTGATACCCATCAACAAAGTGAAGATATGAAGTCGGAACAAGGTTCCACAAATAATAGTGAAAATAGCCAAATAAGTAGTGGACAATCAGCATCTTCTCAAGACATTACGAATCACATGAATGAAGAAAATGATGATACCTCAATATTGGATGAAATGGATAATGTTAAAAATGACATAGAATCAACTAAAGAAAGTGCACATTCATCTGTAGAAGATATTCGAGATCAAACTGACTCATCCATTCAAGATGACAATTCAACAGAATCGCATTCAAAAGATAATACTAATACTGCATCAGATAAAAGTATTCTAAGTGGTATCAAACAGATAGATAAAGATGATATCAGCCATAAGTCAAACAAGATTGATTCAAAAGAGGGTCATATTGATGCATTAACTGACGAATTATCTGCTAATCAAAAAATTGATCAAGCCATTACAAAAGTTGAAAATAAACAAAATAACACATCGAAACGTTACAGTGACCATAAACTTGAGCAATTGAGACAGTTAGAACAACAAGTAAAGCAAAACAACAATTTGACTAATGAGCAAAAGCAAAATGTTGAAAAAGATATTAGAAATGTTCGACAAAATGTTAAAGCGAACCGAGATCAAATAAGTGGCCGCTTAGAACAATCTTCAAATAAGCAAGCAACAGTCGAACAAATCTTAAGAAGTGTCTTTAGTAAAAACGAAGCTCAAAAGATAGCCAAGCAGATTAAAACTAACGGTCAGTCAGATAAGCAAATAGCAGATCAAATGATGAAACATATCGACAACCTCAAAACGACAACAAGTGATGATATTTTGGCATCCATGTTTGATCAAACACCTGATAAAGAGGCTTTAATCAAAACATTGCTTTCAACACGTTTAGGAAATAATGAAGCATCACAAATAGCTAAACAGCTTGCTAAAGAGAATTTATCTAGTTCAGAATTAGTAAATCAAGTGAAGCAAAAAATTAATGCAAATCAGTCAGTAACAGCTGATGATATTCTTAAAGACGTACTAGATAAATCGTCAGCCCCTAAACAAACCATTGAAACGTTATTAGCTACAAAGTTAAATCAAACACAAGCGAAGGCGTTGGCAGATCTTATCGCTAGAGTTCAAACGGATAAAGCTGATGCGTTAGATTTAGTGAAAAATGCATTAAACGGTACAGGTGGAGATTTATTACAGTTGCAAAATAAACTCGACACTGCAAAAAATAATTTGAATTATATCTTAGATCCTATTACCAATAGACCTTCACTATTTGATCGCATTAATGGTAGTACATCAAGTTCTAATCTTCTTAATCAAGGGTCTCATTTACTAGATGGACTAACTGGTGGTGGTCTATTAGATGGTCTTAATTCAGGAGGAAGTCTGTTAGACAATATTGAAGATATTCCTAATCCTGTACAAGGATTATCATTGGGACAATTAGGCGATGATGATGGATTTTTAAGTGGCTTATTTGATGATGAAGGGAATCTATCTTTACCAAATACTGGAGAAGTAGTTAAAAAGTCTTGGCTACCAGTAACAGTGTTATTAGTGATTGCTGGGGGTACTTTAATAGGGTTAGGTCGTCGTAAACAACAAAACACTAAACATTAAATACAAACTTAAAGCGTGGATAACTGAGTAATCATTACTTACTTATGTTATCTACGCCTATTTTTTGAAAAAGAGGCTCAACATCGGTTAGGAAAGCGCTTGCACAATTCCTAGAAAATAGCAAGTGAATTTTGAGAAATTATTGGTAAAGTTATGTGAAATAATTATGGAATAATCTAAAATATTTACATTTTATTTAATATTCATATTGATTGTAAAGTGCATTAGACATACACTAATAGTGGAAAAAGAAATTGAGAAATTTTTCACAAAGTTGCTTAATTAACAAATTTTCACAAAGTATACGTTTTAAATGTGTATAGCATTTTCATAGATAAAAAATACTTAAAGGGGTTGAAAAGCATGACACACACTAACGAAGTTACTAATAGTACTAGCAAAGGACGGAAAAAACGATTCTCGCTTAAGATGCCTGGCGCATTTACAATTTTATTTATTTTAACTGTAATCGCTGTTATGGCAACGTGGATGATACCAGCTGGTGCATACTCTAAGTTATCCTATGATGGCGGTGCTCATGAATTTAAAATTGTCGATGCTCATAATAAATCAAAAACAGTCCCTGGAACACAAGAACAATTAGATAAATTAGGTGTAAAAATTGATGTAGACCAATTTAAATCAGGTGCCATCAATAAACCTATCTCAATTCCTGGAACATACGAACGATTAGAACAAAAACCTGCTGGACCAGATCAAATTACATCAAGCATGGTTAACGGTACAATTGAAGCAGTCGATGTAATGGTATTTATTTTAGTATTAGGTGGACTCATTGGTGTTGTACAAAAGAGTGGTTCATTTGAATCAGGACTTTTAGCACTTACTAAAAAAACTAAAGGTCATGAATTTTTACTTGTATTCATGGTGTCAGTATTAATGGTACTAGGTGGTACGCTTTGTGGTATTGAAGAAGAAGCGGTAGCATTTTATCCAATACTCGTACCCATCTTTATTGCCATGGGATATGACTCAATTATCTGTGTTGGGGCAATCTTCCTAGCAAGTTCTGTAGGTAGTACATTCTCAACAGTTAACCCATTCTCAGTTGTTATCGCATCAAATGCAGCAGGTACAACATTCGTAGATGGTTTATATTGGAGAATTGTTGGCTTAATTGTGGCAACAATATTTACAGTAGGTTATTTATACTGGTACGCTAAAAAAATTAAAAAAGATCCTAAAGCATCTTACACATATGAAGATAAAACTAAATTTGAAAATCAATGGTCAGTTATTAACGATGATGGCGGAGAAAAACCATTTACACTACGCAAAAAAATCATTTTAATTTTATTCATCTTACCATTCCCAATCATGGTATGGGGCGTTATGACACAAGGTTGGTGGTTCCCAATCATGGCCTCAATGTTCTTAGCATTTACAATTGTAATCATGTTAATGGTAGCATTAGGTAAAGATGGACTTGGCGAGAAAGTGGTCGTCGATGCATTTGTAGAAGGTGCATCAAGTTTGGTAGGGGTATCACTAATCATTGGTTTGGCACGTGGTATCAATATGATTATGAATGATGGATTAATCTCAGATACAATCTTGAACTTCAGTTCATCACTTGTACAAGGTGTAAGTGGACCAATCTTCATTGTAATATTGTTGATTATCTTCTTCTTCCTAGGTTTCATTATTCCATCATCTTCTGGTTTAGCAGTGCTTGCAATGCCAATCTTTGCACCACTTGCTGATACAGTAGGTATTCCTAGATTTGTTATCGTAACAGCATATCAATTTGGTCAATATGCAATGTTATTCTTAGCACCAACAGGATTGATAATGGCAACATTACAAATGTTAGACATGAAGTACTCTCACTGGTTGAAATTCGTATGGCCAGTCGTTGCCTTCGTATTCATCTTCGGTGGTGGCATGCTTATCACTCAAGTATTAATTTATTCATAATAGATGAATTAAAAAGGTGGTTCACCCAAATCGGGTGCACCACCTTTTTTATATGTTATCTTATTTAACTCACATCAGCATTATTTAGGCTGAATATAGTGTAAGGCTTCAGCTGTGCTAGCATCAATTGTGCGATATGACACGATGCCTAAACCTTTGACATTAGATTCTGAGATGACGATAGAGCCATCTTTATTTACCTTTTCAACAAAGGCAACATGACCATATACATCATGCGCACCAGCTTGTCCTGCTTCAAAGACGACTGCGCTATGTGTAGAAGGTGTTTGACTGACATCATAGTTGTCACGTTCTGCACGATTATCCCAGTTATGGGCATCTCCCCAGTCGCTACCTACTTTCTTACCAAATTGTTGAACACGTTCGTATACATACCATGTACATTGACCTTGAGGATAAGGTGATGACGAATCTGTGATTTCAAATGATTTAAACTCACTACCTGAAGTATCTTCTCCACTAGATGTTTGTTTAGTATATTGATCTAAATCTGGCATTTTTTTCTTATCAAAATCAGTTAAGTGATAGTGTTTGATTAAGCTATTTAATTTAGTAGCATAGTTAGGGTCTGTAGCATATGTACGACTTAAATGTCGTGTCGCATCACGATAATCTATAGCTTCATGCTTCCAAGTAGGTTTATAAATTGTTGGATTACCGTCGATACCATTTTTAATTAAATCAGCATAATCTTCCAATGATGCTTTAGTACTTGGATATTTACGGAACCCAGCATTAATACTAAACATACTGTTGTCACTACCAGCTTCTAGCGTATTAAAGTTTACAGATTGTCCTTTATAACTACCTTTAATACCAAATAAATTATAATTAGGTGCTTGTGCTAAGGTACTGTTTCCTGAACTAGATTCAAGAATAGCTTGAGCAATCATAACTGAGGCATAAAGATCTTTATCTTGACCAATCTTATGTGCATCTTTAGCGATAGACTTAATAAAGTCACGCGTACCTTTATTTTCAACAACTGTTATATCGCCATCCGTTACGTCACTACCATTAAGTTGAGGTAATGTTTGGAACAAACTAGTTGAACGCGTATTACTTTGCTTAAAGTCATCTTCAAATGACTGTGCAGGTGTAGTTTTATGTTCAAGCTCCTTCTTAGTTGGCAACTGAGGGTTACTTACTTTAGTCGTGTTGTTTTTTGTTTTTTCACCCTTAGATGTGTTTGTTTCGTTATCCTTTTTAGATGATTCGAAATCTTGATGCGTCTTTTTAGCATCTTCACTATACTTATCGAGCACAGTGTCTAAGGCAGATTCAGATAGACTATTACTATCAGAAGATGATGTTTTACTAGAATCATTTTTTGAGTCAGTGCTTGTGTCGTCATTATCTGATTGATGATTAGTGGTATCTGTATTATTACTTCCTTGATTATCTTTATCATCATCTGTTTCATCTGAGACGAAATCATCAATGGCATCTAACGCTTTACTAACACTTGCATCGTCCTTATCTTGATTGGCAGTTGATTGTTGTTTTGTATCTATCTCATCTTGTCGTGAAGTCTTATCTGATTGGTTAGCTTGCTCACTACTTTGCTGTACGTCATCATGTTCGCGATTCGTTGTGTCAGAAGATGAAGCGCTATGTTCTGTTTGATCTTGGTCTTGTGAATCAGTATCTTGCTCATTTGTAGAATGCGTGTCATCATCTGTTTCATTAGTGCTTGCGGGTTGCTCATAATCTGAAATATCACTATCGAAATTAAATAATGATGCAATTAAATGAGTTAGGCTAAATCCGTTTTGATATAAATCAGGATTTAAAAAGTTAGAAGCAGGTAAACCACTAGAATGAGTTGCGTCAAAGATTGGAGAAAGGGGTGTACGGTAAGTGTTATTTGTATCTTTATCACGCTTTTGATGACTGCGAGATACGCTTGTGTTGTCATCATCTTTCTCCTCTGATGACGTATTTGATGACTTAGACTTTTCTCGTTTTATCTTGTTCTTCGAATCTTCCTTAGTAGGTGCTTCAGAAGATGTGTTATCGGACTGAGTATCGTCTGGTTGAGATGGTTCATTAGTATTATTGTCATTTACATCTTCATTATGATCAGTCTGTTCTTCTTGTGTGCTAGATGATTTCATCTTAGCATCTTCGTTTGTGTCTTCAGCATGTGCAATGCTAGTCGTAAATGTTGGCAATACTAGCGTTGTTGTTAAAAAGTAAATCATGAATTTATGCTTCGACATTACGCTCTTTTCCTCCTATCAAATTAACTATGGTGGTATGCGAATATATCAGAATTTGATATAATATTTATTATGATTTTTAGTTGATAAGTATCAACTAATTATTACTTTGCTCAATAAAAGTATTATACTAACTCTATAAAGAAAAAAACAATACTTAATATCATTTTGAGATAAAATCTTAATATTTCATTTTTAGGAGTGTGAAAATGAAAAACGCACTAAAATTATTTATAACGGACTTGAAGCGAGTTGCTAAGACGCCAGCAGTTTGGGTTATACTAACAGGACTTGCGATATTACCGTCTTTCTATGCTTGGTTCAACTTATGGGCTATGTGGGATCCTTATAGCCATACAGGTCATATCAAGGTTGCCGTTGTGAACGAGGACAAGGGTGACAAAGTTCGTGGCAAGAAAATTAATGTTGGTAATACATTAGAAGACAATCTTAAGAAAAACGATAAATTTGATTGGCAATTCGTTAGCCGGGAAAAGGCAGACCATGAAATTAAAATGGGTAAATATTATGCTGGCATATACATACCTAAAGAATTCTCGCATCAAATTACTGGCACATTAAGAAAGAAACCACAAAAAGCCGATATCGAATATAAAGTTAATCAAAAAATCAATGCCGTCGCACCGAAAATGACCGATACAGGGTCAACGGTCATCGTTGACGAAGCAAATAAACAGTTCAACGAAACCGTCACGAAAGCGTTACTACAAGAAGCGAACAAAGTGGGTATTCAACTTGAAGATGAAGTACCTACAATTAATAAAATAAAAAATGCAGTTTATGCGGCACATGACTCATTACCACAAATCAATAAAATTGCGGATCGTATTGAATATTTGAATGATCATCAGGATGATCTTGATAAATATGCAAATCAATTCCGTGCATTAGGTAGTTACAAAGGCGATATTTTAGACGCCCAACAAAAGCTTAATGATGTGAATGCAGCCATTCCGTCACTTAACGAAAAGGCAAAACTCATCTTAGCACTTAATGAATATATGCCGAACATTGAGAAACTATTAGATGTAGCTTCTAATGATATACCGGCACAATTTCCTAAGATTAATAGAGGCGTGGATATTGCTAGTGAGGGGCTTGATTTAGCGAATACGCGTTTAAATGATGCACAAGGTTATCTTACATCTGCTCAGCAACGCGTAGGTGATTATCAAGAAGCGGCAGGGCGTGCTCAAGAAGTAAATAACCAAGCCAATAGTGCATTGCGTCAACAAAGTACGTCGGGACTTCCTCAATATCAAATTCAGAAGTTGAGCACAGATAGTAGCCAGGACACTGTGAATGATAATCAAATTGTCTCAAACAATGACGTGAAGTCTATGAATAGTGCGCTTGCAGAAGCATTATTAACACTTTCAAGTAATTCTGATAATCAAGCGAAAGCAACACAGTCAGACATTAAAGCCTTAAAAGATATATCTTATGGTGTTATTGGTTCTAATCGACCGACTGAATTTAATGACATGTTACGTAATTTAAAAACACGTCTTGAAAATAGCTCGAAAAGTAATCAACAATTGATAGACGTGTTAAAAGAATTAGAAAAAAGAGAACATGTCGATTTATCGTCGCAAATTAAACAAGTTGAGAGTGTCAATAATCGTATCAGCGATTCATTACGTTCAACGAATCAACTCATTGATGCACTAAAAAATGGTAGTTCAGGTAAAGCAGAAGCAGTTAACGTATTGCGTTCGTTACCAGATTTAAATAAAGCGTTAGGTAATTATCGTGATTTCATTAAAAACGACTTAAACAATCGTTTGTTAGTTGTATCTAATCAAATTACACAAGAATTAAACAAAGGTCAGAATACGTTATCAGACGTTCAATCTAAATTAAATACGATTAATCGTGTTATCATTGCTGGTCAGGATATAGTTACAGATGGACAGAATCGTATAGCTAACATTCAAAGCGAATTACCTGCTTTAGAACAAACCTATATTAATGCGATGCAAACTGCTCAGAAATATTTCCCTACAGTGAAAAAAGACGTAGCGAATGCAGCTGACTTTGTTCGTAATGATTTGCCAGATTTAGAGCAACAACTTGCGAATGCTACAGCAACAGTAAATACGAACTTACCGACATTGTTCAATAAGTATGACAATGCCGTTGATTTATTAAATCAAAATCAACCACGTGCGAAAGAAGCGTTAGCAAACTTAGCTAATTTCTCTGAAAACCGTTTGCCAGATATTGAAAAAGATTTAAACAAAGCGAATAAAATATTTAAAAAATTAGATGAAGATGATGCGGTAGATAAAGTGATTGATGCGTTGAAGAATGACTTGAAGAAACAAGCCGATGTGGTTGCGAATCCTATTCATAAGAAACAAGTAGATGTCTTCCCAGTTAAAGATTATGGTTCAGGTATGACACCATTCTATACGTCATTATCTATATGGGTAGGGGCATTATTACTAGTAAGTTTATTGTCTGTAGATAATAAACATGAAGGCTTGGAAGATGAGTTAACGAAACGTCAAATTTATTTAGGTAAAGGTGCTTTCTTTATAATGATGGGTATCATTCAAGCATTGATTGTAACGATTGGTGACTTGGTTATTTTGAAAGCGCAGGTTGAATCGCCGACATTGTTTATCTTAGTCGCACTGTGTGGTGCTATTGTCTTTAATACGATTGTGTATACATGCGTGTCATTACTTGGAAACCCAGGTAAAGCTATTGCAATCATTTTACTAGTATTACAAATTGCTGGTGGTGGAGGAACATTCCCAGTTGTAACTGCACCTAAGTTCTTCCAAACGATTTCACCATATTTACCATTCACGTATGTGATAGATTCTTTACGTGAAACGGTAGGTGGCATTGTACCAGAAATTTTAATTACGAAAATGATTATCTTAATACTATTTGGACTAGGATTCTTTATTTTAGGTATCTTAGTCAAACCAGTCTTAGATCCAATTATGCGTAAAATTTCTAAGCGCGTGGCTGAAAGTAAAGTAACTGAGTAGTTACGGAAACGATATTTGTACTATAAAAAGCATTCTAACCTTATAAATGGGCTAGAATGCTTTTTATGTGCTATATATTTATTGTTACTATGTTTAATTTTTATCTTTAGAATCACTTGAACTACCAGAACTACTTGAACTTTGTGTTGAACTATTGTTAGTTGTCGTTTTATTCTGTGTGCTAGGTTGTGATGTTGATGGCTGTTGCGTAGAAGGTTGTTGTGTACTTGGTTGTTGTGTTGTTTGAGTTTCTTTAGTATTTTTTTCTGAAGTAGCACTTTCTGAACTCTTTTGTCTTGAACTGCTTTCTTTTGTTTTAGATTCTTGTGTTCGAGTTGTCGAGTTATTTTGTTGTGTAGAATAACTTTGTTGCGTGTTTACAGTGTTGTTTGACGTTGGTTCTGATTGTGCATTTTCTCCATTATCAGATGTAGTAGATTGCTCATCAGTTTGTTCTTCTTTCGTTTTATCTTTCTTCTCTTTTTTATCATGCTTCTCAGTTTTATGATCATCACTTGAATTTGATTGTTTAGTACCAGTTGCTGCAAAGAATATTGAAAAACCTAAAGCAACAACAAGTAATAAAATGACGCTACCTGCCAATACTTTTTTCAAGGTGTATCCTCCGTCCTTAATTCATTTCTTTATCTTATTATAATAAAACTTCATAAAATAGATAGTATTTACACAATTTTATAATATTAAATTTTGTTTACTAAAATTTTTGATAAATAGGTCTTAAGTACAGTGAATGTTTGTATGTATTGTGCGATAATATAAATGAAGTGTAATTCTAATATAGAAAGAAGGACTAACATGAATAAAGTAGTTAAAACTATTGCCTCAACAACATTAGCATTTGGAACACTTTTAGGAGTGAGTAGCGCTGTATTACCAGTACAAGATACTGCCCATGCAGCAACGCAAACTAAAGGGTATTACTACTCTTATAATGGTTACGTTGATAAAGACGCTAAATTCTTAACAGACAAGAACTTTATTAACGCAATCAAACACGACAACATTAAATTTAATGGTATCAAACTTGCTAAAACAAATAGCACAACTGTAAAAGAAAAGTATAATCAGAAATTTACTGGCGTAACAAGCAATGGCAAAAAAGCGAATAAATTACAATTTATAGTTAAAGGCGATTTAACGTACAGTCAACTTAAAAAAGCTTATGGTAAAGATTTGAAAAAAGTAAAAGGCAACAATAATGTTAAAGGTAGCGGTATTTACGTTTATAAACCAAATAAAGATGGTTTAGCAACATCATTTGTTCTTAATAACAATAAAGTTGTAGAAGTAGATATTAGTTACGTAGGCTTTACAACAAGTAAATAATATTTAGAAGAGCGCATAAATGGGACTTCCTCATCTATGCGCTTTAATTTATCTCTAGTTAAAATAAAACTCATGTTTCAATGATATGAGTCACTAATTACGCAGCACACTTACTCTACATTACAAATAACCTCAAAATCGAGTTTCATCGTTTGTGAACCGTTCTCGTTACTAATTGTGATACAGCGATTTAGCGAGTC
The DNA here is from genome assembly GCF_001808125.1 of Staphylococcus sp. HMSC14D10. Classification (NCBI taxonomy): domain Bacteria; kingdom Bacillati; phylum Bacillota; class Bacilli; order Caryophanales; family Staphylococcaceae; genus Staphylococcus; species Staphylococcus sp. HMSC14D10. The sequence goes on from NZ_KV792237.1 coordinate 217,038, forward strand.
GATACGACGTATATACGCTGCAATTGATTGGATATAGCCATTTCTCCAATAACTAATCATTGCCAGTTGGTGCTGTGTGAATTTACAAGTGAGCTGTCGATTGATATCTTCGAATTGATCATCTGACAATGAAGGCATGGCAATTTTATTCTGTTCCTCAATAAAATCATTCAATCGTTGATATTGTTCTGGCATTGTCGCAAAGGGTTATATATATGTTGAAAAATATAGACTATTTTGTTTAATATGAATTAATTTTTTAGAAAATATGAACATAGTATAAATATTAAGTAGTCTTATTTTATTATGTTTAATAAGTTTAGTATGTCAATGTAAAAAACAAAAAATAGTGTATACTTATACTATTAAATTTAGAAATGAGATTATTATGAAAATAGTAGAAGTAAAATCTAAGAATGGCATTAATTTTATGATTTTAGATAATAATAATGAACCTATAGTAGATGCAGTACGCTATTTGAAGTATCTGGATAGTGTTAAGAAGAGTTTAAATACTAAAAAAACCTATGCCTATGCACTTAAAAAGTTTTTTATATACTTAGAAATTAAAGAGATACGCTATAAAGAAGTCAATTTTGATAACTTTGTTGATTTTATAAGATGGATGAAAACACCTTTTGAATATGAGAATGTACTATCTTATAACCAAAAACAAACAAGCATTAGTCCTAAGACAATTAATCTGACTATTACAGTAGTATCTAATTTTTATGACTATCTCTATAGGAGCAAAAAATTAGATGTTAATTTCTATGATTTTTTACATACGGAAAGTAAATATTCTAAAAAATATAAAAGTTTCATGCATCACGTAAATAAGGACTATGGAATGTTAAAAAATATTTTGAAAGTAAAAGAACCAAAGAAAAAACTAGAAGTGTTAACTAGTGTTGAGGTTAAGGAATTATTAGGAGCAGCTAATAATATTAGAGATAAATTCCTAATACAATTATTATATGAAACAGGATTACGTATAGGTGAGGTGTTGTCATTACGTATCGGTGATATCAAATTTGATTTTAGAAAAGGCCATCAAATAGTTTTGAAAAATAGATTTAATGATAATGGTACTTATTTGAAAACTGGGGAAAGAAAAATATTTATTTCCCAATCGTTAATTGATTTATACGATGATTATGTCTACGAAATAATTGACGAACTTTCAATATGTTCTGATTATCTTTTTGTAAAAATAAAGGGGAGAAATGTAGGAGAAGCTATGAATTATAGTGATATTTATTCATTATTTAAAAGGCTAAAACATAAAACATCTATAAATGTTCATCCTCATTTATTTCGCCATACACATGCAACTGTTTTTTATAATGAAACTAAGGATATTAAACAAGTTCAAGAAAGACTCGGTCATAGTAATATACAAACGACTATTAATTTATATGTTCATCCCACTGAAGAAGATATACGTGAAGATTGGAATAAAGTTAAGCATCAATTTCAAGTTTTTAATAAAGGGGAATAACTATGCCAATACCAATTAATTTACCTACAAACAGTACTCTGATTAATGAATTATGTACATTACAAAGTAGAACTATAAACATAAAAGGAGAAGTGTTAATAACTGAAATATATGATGATTACTTTTTAAAAAATGATGAATGGCACATTTCAGCTTTTAACAAGTTCAAGCAATTTCAAGATAGTATCAAGAACTATAAAGACAAAAGAAAAAATATTTTCTTTAGAATTAAAAGCAAAAATTTAGAATTTAAATACCTTTTTTTGAAACTTATAGTTAAAGAGGATTGGTCTTTATCTAATGTATTTAATACTGGAGCAGTGAAACTTAACAAGATTGCTGAGTTCTTTAATGAAGTTTATCCAAATTTAAATTCTTTACTAGATTGTGATATTAATATGTTAGAAAAGTACTGGTTTAGTTGGTTGACTAAAAATAATATACCTATAAAAAGAAGATCATCAACAATAGTTTTTGGTGATTATGAATACAAAAGTGCACTAGCTTCTTTTTTAAAGAATATGTATATTAATCTAAATAAATTTATTGATAAGCGAGAAGAATGGGAAAAAGATAAATGGGATATTAGAAATTTAGAAAAATATGGATTGAGTTATAATAAAACACTAACTGGTAATTATTTGAACTTTGAAAAAATTGAGTCAATTAAAATGCGAGAAGCAGCAAAAATATATTTAAAAAATCGTTTGATAACTGGTGATATAGCATTTGCTACAGCAAGGTTTTATATAAGAGTTTTAACTAGGTTTTTTCAAAATATATCTAAAAATAAAGAAACAAGGAATAGTTTAAATGAACTAGATAGATGTCATATCGAAGCATATATAGAATTTTTATTTGAATATGCAACTAATAAAAATTTGCAAAGTACTAAGAACTTTGTGAGAGAAGAATTAAAAACAATTAGAAGATTCTTAAACGATATTATAACTCAAAACTATGCTATAGCACCGTACCAAGATATACGATTTTTAATTTATCCACAAGACTTACCTAAACACGAAAAGAAAAATAGTAGCCAAATTGATTATATCCCAGATTTTGTATTGGAACAGCTTTTTGAGCATATAAATGATTTGCACAAAGATTTAATACCTGTAGTTTGGATAGCTTTTAAAACAGGACTAAGAATTTCTGATGTATTAACATTAAAAAATAATTGCCTTGCAAAAGTTAATGGAAAGTTTTCAATAATCACTGATATTGCTAAAACTTTTGTTAAAGGACATAGGATACCAATCGATAATGAATTAGCTGATATAGTAGCAGTTTTAATAGCCAATTCTAAAATTAAAAGTACAAAAGATAACAACCCTAATAATTATATTTTTGCTATTTATAAAGGAAAAAGAAAAGGAATGCCTTTTACACAACATATGGTCAGAGCACACTTAAATCATTTAGCAAAAACAAAAAATATTGTTGATGAACAAGGAGAAATTTTCCATTTCAAAACTCATCAATTTAGACATACTTATGCAGTAAAATTACTAAATGGTGGAGCAGATATATTAACGATACAAGAATTATTAGCACATGCCTCACCAGAAATGACTCTCAGATATGCTAAGTTACTTGATGATACAAAAAGAAAGGCTTTTGAATCAGTTATTGATCAAGGGGCTTTTAGTTTCGATGTTGACGGTAAGATTAAAAATATTCAGCATAGTAGTGAACTATCAGAAAAAGCATTGAATTCTTTATGGCAAGAGCATAAATTAAACGCAATGGATAATCCTTACGGTACTTGTCATGCTAGATTGAGTGGTGATTGTCCATACATGGAAGCTCCGCCATGCTTAACTTGTAATTCTGGGAAACCATGTAAGGATTTAGCTATTGGTTTTTCTGATTTAGATGTGGAAAAATATGAATTACATATCAAATCAACGGTCAAATCTATAGAATTGGCTAAGAATAATAATAGGCAAGATATGGTTGAAAAGCATACTAATATATTGAATAAATACGAAGAAATATTAGGTAATATAAAGGATGGAAACATTATATTCGGGAGAAGTAATAGAATAAAAGTATAGAGGTTAAGATGGGAAAATTTAATAGACAAGAGCAATTAAAACAGTTACATGCAGAACGAAAAGTTAAAACCGAGCAAAAAGTTTCTAAAGCAATAAATGAATTGGTTCAAAAAAATGAAGAAATTAACTTTAATATTGTAGCTAAGCATTCAAATGTATCTAAAGCTACTTTATACAATAATAATAAAATTCGAAATAGAATTGAAAAATTACGTGAACAAAGCAAAGAAATATTTGTTCATAAAAATAAAAGTGACGGTAAAGATGCGTTAATTTCTTCTTTAAAAAGAAAAGTAAGTTCTTTAGAAAAAGAGAAAGAAATGTTGAAAGAAGAAATTAGCGTTTTATATTCTAGGATATATGAGGATATCTAAAATGATGAACAATAGAAATGAAAAGATTCTTGAAGATATTAATAATTTAAAAGGCTATAAAGTGACATATATATATGCTACTGCTATAAATATAAAAGATAATAATATGAACCCTTGGTTTGAGAAAATTGAGTCAATTCTATTTAATTTAAAAGGAGTTATACGTATTTTATCTCCTGACAAAAAGCCGTTAAATTATGATTATTGGGCTTTACCTGGAAAATATAAGAGGTACACAAAAGAATATCACAAAAAACTAGAAAAATTTTTAGAAAAATTTGCTACTAATGTAAATATTAATAAAGGATTGTTTGATCAAAATAATATACATGGATACAAATATAAAAAATATATATTCACTCCATATATTGAAATTACTCATGAAAACACTTTGAATTTATTTTTTTTGACCTTAACTATATTTAACAATGGTACTTTTGTTATAGAAATAGTTGAAGATTTAGAGAGTATAAATTTTGGAGATGACTTGTATAGTACTTTCTCAATTGTTGAAGATAAGATATATCCTATAATTAATCAAGAAAATAATAATAGACAAAGACAGTATCAATTGTATGGGCATAGACAATATAAAAATATTAGAGATGTTTCTAGGCAAATTAATAGAATTATTAAAAATAATAGTAATGATATCTTTGAATATAAAGTATCTAGAAATATGGGGTTTGAAGTTTATTATTTAGCTAATGAAAATGAATTTGCAGACGATCCTTTTTATGAAGATGTGAAAATTCAAGAGTGGTTAGTAAATGCGCCTATTATTTCATTTGAAGGAAAAAGTAAGCATTTTAGGCAAGATGGTTATAGCGATAATTATATAAATTTCTTAAATAAAGCATCAGTTTTTGTAGTTTGGATGGATGAGCAAGAAGGAGATATTTTAGAACAATGTTCTAAAATGGCGCTTTATTTTCATAGTTCCGCTAATTTCTTTTTCTTAGAAACTATGTTAAATGAATTACAATTGTATGGGTATCAGCAATATAATTTAAATGGGAAAAAAGAAGCCCTATATTTTAGACAATGGATACTAAATTTCAAGAGATCTATTGCAATTATTTATAGAACAGAGCTTCTACCTAGTTTATATTTATATTTGTATCTAAAGAATAATAATGATTTTAAATCTCCTCAAGATATTGAAGAATTAAATAAAGAAGAATTATCACTAATTGAATTGGAGCAGTCTTACAAGGAAGAAGAAAGAAGCGAAAATTTAAATAAACTTTTGTTAATAATAAGTCTTTTATCAATCTTCCAGGTAGTAGATATATTTTTCAATGATAAAAATAATATATTTTATATCAGTCTGATACTTATAATGATTTTGCTAGTAGTATTTCGAAAAAAATAATTAATAATAAACTATTTAAAATTTCAAACAGTATTACTTAATATCGTTGAATATTAAGTAATACTACAAACATTAGCATTATTTAGTTTATATATATTATTGTTAGAGTCGCAAAATGAAAATGTATTGTTAATTTCATGAATTTTTAAAATTTTTCCTGTATAAGTAGAAAGATGACCATTTTCCCAATATACTATGGAACATAGTTCATCATTTTTTACTTTTACCTGAAAAATATAGTTGATGCTATCCAAAGTATCTTCTGTTAATATAGGTTTCTCAATTTTATCTTGATTTTGAATTATTTTGTTTAAAATTTCAAACTGTTCAGGGAGTGTAGCAAAAGCCTGCCATTTGATTTTTCCACGTCCTTGAGGAATTCTAGGGTTTAAATATTCTCTTGGTATTTTTCTGTAATCTGTTTCATATTTATATCTATCAGGAGCGTTTGGATTTGGAATCATAGAAATCACCTCAAAACAATAATAGAACATATGTTCTATTATCGCAAGGATTTTTTGAAATTAAACTTTTTAACTAGTAATAGGAGGAAAATTATTGAATGAAATTATTGAATTTATAACTAATAAAGAAATTCTAAATATATTTTTGGGAGTATTTATAACTATTTTTACTGGAACTATAATTTTTATAATACAAATTATAGTAAAATACATATTTGAAAGAAGAGGTAAGTTAAACATATATTTTAAACATGTTCATAGTATAGCCCATGAATAGATTCAAAGAAATGGGAACATATAGAGTACAAGTTCCTTTATGGATTGAAATACATAATACTCAAGAAATAAAGAGAACAATAAGAAATTTTAATATTGTTGCTTTTTATAAAAATAAAAAGGTAGATAACTTTTTGCAAATAAATGACTACACAAAAGATAGAATTCCTTTAGAAAATAATGACTCTTACTCTTTTATAATTGCGCCAAATGAAATAAAAAAATATGAATTATACTTTTTATTAGACACTAATGTAAAGAATAGATTCGTTAAAAGTAATATATTATGATGAAAAAAATAAGAAAAAATCCATACCTTAATAGATTTTGAAAAAGAAATGGGATTAGGATACCAAGAATTAGATAATACATGGAAAAAGTTAAATAACTAGGTGAAAGTAAACGTAGACAAACCGCAATCCAAATGATTGCATTGAGTTCGTCTACGTTCTGAATTCTCTTACAATTTAATTTTGGGTTTATTTATTCTGAAACTACAGTAAATTGTTTCTTAATGTAATTTGGTGTTTCTACTTCATCTAATATAGCTAACGCTGCATCGGAATAACTTAAGTAACTTTCTCCAGAGTCATTTTTAAGTAATACATTATTTCCAAACCTATACTTTCCAGTTCTCAAACCATCTTTGTCAAAATTGGCTGATGGGCTAAAATACGACCAATTAATATTTGATTCTTTAAGTGCTTTTAAATTTTTATCTTGTCCTATAGCGGTTTTTTGTACATCGCTTGATAAATTACCTGTATCGATCAATTTTTTATTACTAAAACTATCTATATAAAGGCTACCTGCGCCTCCAACAATTAGTAATCTCACATTTGTTTCTTCAAATATATTTATAAGTGTTTTGCCTACATAAACATGAGGTTTTTCTTCTCCAATAGGTGCTCCAAAAGCACTGATAACAACATCGAATATTTTTATGTCTTCAGTTGAAAGTGAGTTTATATCTTTCTCTATAACATTTTCAATTGGAAAATCAAGTTTGTTAACGTCTCTAACAATCGCTGTAGCATCATGCTTTCGGTTAATTGCTTCTCTTAAGAGAAGGTTTCCAAATTTTCCACTGGCTCCTAAAATACCAATTTTCATTCATATTCCTCCTAAAATTATAATATAAAGAAAGTATGACAGATATTTGTATTAATTCAGGAAAAATTTAGGACTTTGTATCGATATATATAAATAAAATTAAAACGATTTACTGCTATTTATACACTTTTTGATGAGTTGTAGACCAATATCAATCTTGTTTTCTGCGATATTAGTAGTGTTTAATTTTAAAAATTTATAGTTATTCTTAAAATTTTTAATATAGTTTTTTTGATAATCATCGACTAAAATCTTTGACTTATAAAGGTTGTTATAAAGAGAGTTCATATTAATTGTTTTTGGTAATTTAATTACTGTATGCATTTTATGGTTATCATTAAATTCGTAATTTGTGAAATGTTTATTTAATGATTGGCGTAGTACATTAACCTTTTGTCGATGCTTATCAATGATGTTATTTTTATGGTAATTATATAATCCACTAGTAATAAAAGTTTGCATAATGGATTGACTAATTACATTCGTTTGGATGTCAACAATTTCTTTAATATCTAAAAATTTTTGAATTAATTTAATAGGAAGCACAACAAGTCCAAGTCTTTGACCCGGAAACATAATTTTGGAAAAGCTTTTTAAATAAATTACACGTTCATTATTATCCATTTCATAAATTGATTTGTAGGAGTTTTTTTGTTCAAAATCTCCTAAATAATCATCTTCAATTATATAAAAATCATATTTATTTGCCATTTTTAGAAGGCTTATCAGTTTCTTTCATGGTTGTTCCTAGAGGATTATGAAGTCTAGGCATTAAATAAACATATTTGGGTCTATCTGATTTAATAACATTCTCAAATTCGAGTATATTTATGTCATCTAAATTACGACTATATATCGTATAATTCATGTTTAAACGTTCTATTAAGTTATTCATTTGGTGATAAGTGGGTTGTTCTACAAGAATTTTTTCATTATTATTTATTATCATTAAAGATAGGATATGTAGGGCTTGTTGGGTTCCATTTGTAATGACAATTTGTTCTTCTTTTGTAAAAATTTGATCATCTTCTAATATACTTTTAAAAGATTGTTTTAAAAGATTACTGCCAGTAACTGATCCATAAGTAAATAAATGTTGTTTTTCATTTTGAAAAGAAGTTTCTAGGCATTGTATATAGCTTTCGAAAGGAAAGTCGGTCCAAGAAGTAGAAGATGTAGAAAAATCAAAGTAATCATTAGTGTCAAAATTATTTGGATTTTTAGTAATAATAAAATATCCAATATTAGGTTTATTATAAATTTTATTCAATTTTATTAGTTGACGGAGAGCTTGATTAATAGTTGATTGACTCACGTCAAAAAATTTCATCATTTCTCTTATATTTGGAAGACGACTAGTATAATATCCGTCATCGATATATTGAATCAAGAGATCAGCAACTATTTGGTATTTTTTCATAAGATTCCCCCTATAAAAAGAGTAACATAAAAGAATTACAATAATAATTTGAATGTATAATATGTATCGATACATATTTGAAATTAAAATTCCTTTAATAAATAAAATTGCGTTACCTTATTTAACAAAGGAGGTTATGTTAATGAAAGAGAGTAGAGCGATTTTTTCAGCATTGGGTTTTTCAATTATTATAGGTTTATCATTTATGTTTGTGAAGATATCCATAAATTACGAAAATGAATTGCTTGTACTTGCTCAAAGATTTACCTTTGCTTTTATAGCAGTTTTAATATTCATTATTATTAAACCTATAAATTTAAAATTAAATTATAAAGAATTATTAATAGTATTTATAATTTCAATTTTCTATCCAATTATATTTTTTAGCAGTCAAATTTTAGGGTTAAGCCAAACAACTGTAAGTGAAGCAGGGATTATTCAAGCAATTGCCCCTGCTATCACAGTTTTGTTTGGCATCATATTTTTAAAAGAGAATGTTAAAAAAGCACAGATATTTGGGATATTGTTAAGTATCATGGGTGTTATTTTCCTTCAACTAATGAATGCTCAAGGTGTAGGGGAATTACACTTTATCGGAAATATGTTGATTATAGCCTCTATATTTGCTACAGCAATTTGGCAAGTTTTATCTCGTAGTGTGACTCAAAAAATCGCTCCAATAAAAGTAACAATTTATATCATGATAATTGGTTTTGTTTTCTTCAATAGTGTTTATTTTTTAAAAGGTGGATCATTCTATGGCTATGCTCAATCAATGCCACAAATACATTATTTAGTTGCTATTATATTTTTAGGTGTATTCTCTACTTTTGGGACATCTTTACTTTCAATATACGCCGTTTCTAAGTTGCCAGTTATTCAGGTAACAGTTTTTAATAATGTAGCAACGCTAATTACTATTCTTTCAGGTATTTTGATTTTAAAAGAACAATTTTATTATTATCACATTATAGGTGCACTTATTATTATATTAGGAGTCATATTAGTAAATAAGAAATCTCATAAAAGTAAATAAGGCTTATGATTTATTATGTAACTAAAGAACTTTTAACATTTAATTTTATATAGTCATTTAGATAATTTAATAATCGCAAGTAAAGGTGGTTTAAAATGAAAAGTATTTGTTACTCTTTTTGTTAAGTTTAATTTGGGGTTCTCAATTCCTTTTTATGGCATTAATTACTCATGATGCAAATCCGGTAATTATTTCGTTTATAAAAGCATTACTTGGCGCTGTTTTTTTGTGGGTTATAACTTTATTTTTGAAAAAAACAGTATACCAAAAACAATATGGACTATACATTCTTATTGCGTTGTTTGAAGTAGTAATACCATTTATATTCATTGCGCAAGGTCAACGTTTTATTGACAGTGGTATAACTTCAATTATAATTGCACTAACGCCAATATTCACTCTATTAATTATGGTATTGACAATGCAAAAAAATTAAAATATTAGAATCATTTGCAATTTTTTTAGGCTTTGTTGGTATAGTAGTTATTTCATGGACGCCGCAGCAATTAAATATGCAATCTTATATATCTATTGGATTATTGTTGTTTGCATCATTAAGTTTTGCAATATCATTAGTATTGATGCAAAACTTAAAAAGCAATGCACCAATACACCACATGAAAAATATATTATTTATTGTGCTTCAGGAATGTTACTACTATTATTAATAATAATACCCAATACTATTAATATTAAATTTGATGTATATCAATGGGGGCGCTTGTTATTTTAGGTATTGTTCACGCGGCATTGGCTTTTGTTCTCTACAATATATTAGTTAATAAATATGATGCACTGTACGCCTCACTTTCTAATTATATTGTCCCAGTAATTGGTGTCTTGATAGGTTTTATAGTATTGAATGAATCATTATATGTTAATACAGTTATTGGAATTATTTTGGTTCTAATATCTCTAATTCTTTCTCAAATAGATGAAGATAAAACTAAAGAAATTTAAAATCTAAAAGACTCAAACATAATATACATATAAATTATGTTTGAGTCTTTTAGATTCAGTAACTATATTAAATTAGTACATATAATAAACGGAGCCCACTTCACCATGCCACGTCCTTGAGGAATGTTAGCGTCTAGATATTGTCTTGGTATTTTACGATAATCTGTTTCATATTTATACTCATCTGGCGCATTAGGATTTGGAATCATGTTAACCACCTCAAATTCATTATAGAACATATGTTCGCATTTTGGAAGTGGTTTTCTACAATATAAAGTAATTTTATATTTATTTTGGAAAAGTAAAAAAGACTATATAAAAGAGCCATAAGTTTAACAAAGGGGAAGTAAACTTATGGCTATAGTTATTACATAATATAACTTTTTGTGAAGGAGTTAATGGGGATGTTACTCCTATATTTAGTATAACATAATTTATATAAAAAATTATTTAACTATTTGTGAAATTTAATTTTGTGTAATTATAAACAACATTACATCAAATATTAAACACTTCTAATTAGTTAACCAAAATTGTATAACAATCAAGAATGGCGTATGATATGTTTAGTTATAAAGAAAGAAGGCTTCTAATTTGAGAAAAACTACAAAAACATTAGTCGCAACGACATTAGCACTAAGCACATTATTTGGTGTAGGTGTTACGAGTGCATTGACGGAAACATCTATTGCACATGCTGAATCTAAAGCTACAACAAACACAACTCATTCTAAAGCGAATGCGACATCTGCATATTACAATTATAAAGGATATGCAGGTCAAGACGTATCTTTTGTATTAGATAAACATTTTAAAAATGCGGTAAAAGCTGAAAATGTCACATTCAACGGTATTAAATTGAAAGCAACAACATCATCTAAAAATGTGAAAAAATATGATCAATATTTTAGAAACGTTTCGAAAGATGGTAAAACAGCATCATTACTTGATTTAAACGTAACGGGTAAAATGACATTGGATCAATTAAATAAAACTTACGGTAAAGATTTACAAAAGGTAAATAACCAAAAGCATAATACAACAGGTATCTATTTCTACCAACCAAATTCAAAAGGAATGACGGTATGGTTTGATGTAGATAACGGTAAAGTTGATCGCGTGGTAATGGGCTATAGCACTGTAAAACAAGCTATGAAAGAATCAAAATAGCATAACTTGAAAGACACCTCAATAGTTGGATGATAAATCTTACTTTTGGGGCGTTTTTATGTAAATAATTAAATTTATAACAGATTTTATGAAATACCCCACACAAAGAAAGACAAAAAAATGATACGTTAAAAGTAAAACATAAATATAGCAGTAGGCTGTATAGGGATAGAGGGAGTTTATAATATGAAAAAGAATAAACGTCTAGATCTCATCGCAACGGTAGTTAAGAATAACCGATTTAACAAAAAGGAAGAGATTGCAGATTACATTGATACGCATTTCGGGGTGCGCTATAGCGTAACTACGATTTCAAGAGATTTGAAAGAATTAAAGATTTTTAAAGTTCCAGCTGTAAGTAATCAATCCTATTATAAGAAGTTAGATAATACGCAACAAATGGATGCTAAAACGAAACTGCTACATTATTATGACAGTGAAATTAAAAGTATCATAATAAAAGATAGCTACATACTTATCAAAACATCTCCAGGATTTGCGCAATGCATTAATTATTTCATTGATCGAATGAATATTAATGAAATATTAGGGACAGTAGGTGGCAATGACACATTGATGGTACTAACTAATTCTGAAGAAATGGCTAAATATGTGCATTATAAATTATTTAATCATAAATATTCAAATTAATGTATAAAATATAATGTGGATTTACTTTTTTATATTATCTATAATAGAGTGTAACACACCTAATTTATAATGTTCATAACCTAAGTAGTTATATAATTGTAGATACAAATCACGGGTGTTTATAAATACAGAATAATGCATAAAAAACTTTTCTTAAAAATATTATCATACGAAAATAAATGGAATATACATAAAAAGCACCAAATGCCCAATGATTTTGTATATTCAATCACAAATATGCATTGAATAACCAGAAAGCATGAACTAGCACACGTTCATTTTGTGAAAACAATCACATAAACTTTTTTGAAAGCGCTTTATACTCTAATTGTAGATAAATAAAGGAGGAAATGAATATGACACAAGGACCTATTCAAGTAAACAGTGAAATCGGTAGATTAAAAACAGTATTACTCAAACGACCTGGTAAAGAATTAGAAAATTTAGTACCAGATCACTTAAGTGGCTTGCTATTCGATGATATTCCTTATTTAAAAGTGGCGCAAGAAGAGCACGACAAATTTGCACAAACACTTCGTGATGAAGGTGTGGAAGTTGTTTATTTAGAAAAACTAGCAGCTGAAGCAATTGCAGATAAAGATGTGCGAGAACAGTTCATTGACGATATTCTTGCAGAATCTCAAAAAACAGTATTAGGACATGAAGCTGAAATTAAAACGTTTTTTGCGAAGTTATCAGATCAAGAATTAATCGATAAAATTATGGCTGGTGTGAGAAAAGAAGAAATTGAACTAAAAACAACACATCTCGTTGAATACATGGATGATAGATATCCATTCTATTTAGACCCAATGCCTAACCTTTACTTTACACGTGATCCTCAAGCATCAGTAGGTAGAGGTATGACAATTAACAGAATGTATTGGAGAGCACGTCGCAGAGAATCACTATTTATGACATACATTTTAAAATATCATCCAAGATTTAAAGATGCAGATGTACCAGTATGGTTAGACCGAAACTCACCATTTAATATCGAAGGTGGAGATGAATTAATTCTATCTAAAGAAGCTTTAGCCATTGGTATATCTGAACGTACATCAGCACAAGCAATTGAACGCTTAGCACGTAATATATTTAAAGATGAATCTACGACATTCAAGAAAGTAATTGCGATTGAAATTCCAAATAGTCGTACGTTCATGCATTTAGATACAGTATTCACAATGATTGACTACGATAAATTCACAGTGCATTCAGCTATTTTCAAAGAAGAAAATAACATGAATTTATTTACGATTGAATACGATGAAGCAAAAGATGATATCAAAATTACACATTCTAATAAACTACGTGAAACGCTAGCAGACGTACTTGGCGTTGAAAAAATCGAGTTTATCCCAACTGGTAATGGTGACGTGATAGACGGCGCACGTGAACAATGGAATGACGGTTCAAACACGCTATGTATACGCCCAGGTGTGGTCGTTACTTATGACCGAAACTACGTATCAAACCAATTACTTCGTGATAAAGGCATTAAAGTGCTTGAAATTACTGGTAGTGAACTTGTTCGTGGACGTGGGGGCCCAAGATGTATGAGCCAACCATTATTTAGAGAAGATATTTAAAGTATTTCGAGCAAACGTAAGGACTTTTTTGAAAAATACATCGCAGGGAAAGTGATGTAGAAATATAACACAAGGAGAAGGGTTTGAAGCAGGGTTACCAGACAATTGAATAATGATGCTTCAAGCCCTTAATTTAAAAGTAATCCTCCTTAGAAGGGGAAATGAATTATGAATGAATCAGACACAAACAAACTTGGTAAAACGTCACTTATTGGCTTAGTCATTGGTTCTATGATTGGTGGCGGTGCATTTAATATCATTTCTGATATGGGTGGTCAAGCCGGTGGTTTAGCAATTATGATTGGATGGATTATCACCGCAATCGGAATGATTTCACTCGCATTTGTCTTCCAAAATCTCACTAATGTAAGACCGGACTTAGAAGGTGGAATTTACAGTTATGCACAGGCTGGATTTGGCGACTTTATTGGTTTCTCAAGTGCTTGGGGCTACTGGTTTGCTGCGTTTCTAGGTAACGTAGCCTATGCAACATTATTGATGTCAGCAGTAGGTAACTTCTTCCCAATCTTCAAAGGTGGTAATACGCTACCAAGTATTATCGTCGCTTCTTTCTTATTATGGGGTGTGCACTTCTTAATACTTAGAGGTGTTGAAACCGCAGCTTTTATCAATAGTATTGTAACTGTTGCAAAGTTAATTCCTATATTCTTAGTCATCATTTGTATGATTGTAGTATTTAATTTCGATACATTTAAAGCAGGGTTCTACGGAATGACAAGCGGTGGTACAGGTATATTTAGTTGGGGCGATACAATGTCTCAAGTTAAGAGTACAATGCTTGTAACCGTATGGGTATTCACTGGTATTGAAGGTGCAGTGGTATTCTCAGGTCGTGCTAAATCGAAAAAAGACGTAGGCACTGCTACAGTAATTGGACTTGTTTCAGTACTTGTTATTTACTTCTTAATGACTGTATTGGCACAAGGCGTCATTCAACAAAATCAAATTGCTGATCTTGCAAGCCCATCAATGGCACAAGTGTTAGAACATATCGTTGGTCATTGGGGTTCAGTACTCGTTAACATTGGATTAATTATTTCTGTTTTAGGTGCATGGCTTGGTTGGACATTACTAGCTGGTGAGCTACCATTTATAGTGGCTAAAGATGGCTTGTTCCCGAAATGGTTTGCTAAAGAAAATAAAAATAAAGCACCAATCAATGCATTATTAATTACAAACATTCTAGTACAAATATTCTTAATTAGCATGTTATTTACAGACAGTGCATATCAATTTGCGTTTTCACTTGCATCAAGCGCGATTTTAATTCCGTATATGTTTAGTGCCTTTTATCAATTGAAATACACAATTGAGCATAAAGGACACGCTACAGTGAAACAATGGGCAATCGGTATTATTGCATCAATCTATGCGATATGGCTTGTGTACGCTGCAGGTATTGATTACTTGTTATTAACCATGTTGCTCTACATCCCTGGTCTATTTGTTTATCGTTTCGTACAACGTAATAACCATAAACCATTAACGAAAGGTGACTATATCTTGTTTGCAGTCATTATCATACTTGCAATAATAGGTATCATTCGCTTAGCGATGGGAAGCGTTTCAGTATTCTAATAAAAAGTTTTAAAAGATTTAGGAGTGTATCTCAATGGCCGGAAAGACATATATCAACAACAGAGACAATGATTTAAGTGAAGGGCTCAAACAATTAGCGTCTTACTTAAATATTCCAACGGGTGTCATTCAAGCATTCAAGAGTGAATGTTTCGTGCGACGTTACAATAAAGGACAAATCATATATTATTCATCTGATCAGCCCACCTATGTGTATTTATTACTAGACGGTATTGTTTTGCGTGAAACAATTAATGAAGATGGGGACGCTTATCGTAAGCTTAATAAAGAGCAACTATTATTTCCGTTAAATCATCTCTTTCGTAAAATTGAATTAAACGAGATGTGCACAGCTATAACACCATGTAATGTAATAGGAATACCTAAAGATATGTTGGAATATCTTTGTAAAAATCATGACGACATATTTGTTACACTGTTCGAAAAGTTAAATAACGAACTTGAACTGCTAAGGGAATACAATATGGCATTAACCACAAAGTTGGCGAGAGAACGTATTGAGAAAGTACTATATTATTTATGTCATGCAATAGGATACGATCATGATGAATTCTACGAAATTAAACATATCATGACCATTCAATTACTGAGTGATTTAGCAGGTATTTCACGTGAAACAACTGGCCATATTGTACATGAATTAAAAGAAGAGAAAAAATTAATAAAAAATGGCAAAAACTGGATGGTTATAAAGTAATAAATAAGACACAAAGCCCCCTTTATATACAAAAAGCGTTTATATTAAACTACCAAACCGATATAAACACAATAATTGCTACTTAAGACGTTGGTGACATTACTAACGTCTTTTTGTATGTTTGGGTAACACCTTTTTCAGAAAAAGTGTAAAATAGATATAATCATTTATTATTAGAAGGGGCGACAATCAACATGGCACTCATGACAATCAATTACTTATCACCATCTTTAGGTATGCAACAATCATTTGTAGCAATTATTCCAGAAGACGCCAGTTTCTTCGACGAAACACAATCACCTAAATCTTATAAATCACTTATGCTATTGCATGGATTATCAAGTGATGCAACGTCGTATACACGCTTTACCAGTGTTGAGCGATATGCAAATGAACATCAATTAGCCATTATTATGCCGAATGCAGATCATAGTGGCTATGCAAATATGACGTACGGTCATAGTTATTATGACCATATATTGGAAGTGTATCACTACGCACATAAGCTACTTCCATTATCACCAAAACGTGAAGATAATTTTATTGCAGGTCATTCGATGGGTGGTTACGGCACGATGAAATTTGCATTAACACAAGGAAGACTCTTCTCTAAAGCATCGCCATTGTCTTCTGTCTTTCAAGCGCAAGGGTTAATGGAACTTGATTATCCTGATTTCGCACCAAAAGCAATTACTGGGGAAGATACAACTATCAAGGGTACTGAACTCGATACATATCATTTAGTTGATGAAGCAATCGAAAAAGGATTGACCATACCTAAGTTGTTGATTCAATGTGGTACAGAAGATTTCTTATATGAAGATAATCAACAATTTATGACATATTTGGATGATAAAGGAATTGACTATCAATATGAAGAAGGTCCAGGTGAACATGATTATGCGTTCTGGGATAAAGCCATCAAACGCACAATTGAATGGTTAGTAGAAGAATAGGAATGAAAAAGAATTTGGAATCCAAATGATGAATAATAGCAGGAGTCTGGGACAAAATAAAATGTCTCAGCCTACTTTAT